>JAFLCC010000018.1 GCA_017302835.1 Deltaproteobacteria bacterium
GTTTATACTTTGGAATTAAATTGAAATCTGGACCTGTTAAAACTTAAAGTCTTACTTTAAGTAAAAGTTGAAATTATCTAAACCTAGTTTTCCACATATTTCCCACTAATTTTAGAAAGTTCCCACTCACTCGCCTCTTTCATCACCAAATCTTATCGTCTTCATAAGCGGTATTTTGCTTAATCTCGCCCTTGGTCTATAATTCCATTTTTTATTGCAATTAGAAAAATAGTCATTGATCTGACCTCGATGAAAATCTAGGCTCACTTGTAAACAAAAAAAAAGGGCCAAAGGCTTGGCTTTTTTATTAAATCATTCACGGAGGGGAAACCATGAAATATATTGTCGTTCTATGTGCCACACTTTTAGGCCTAAATACTTGGGCCGTTCAATTTGATCCATTACTACAACCTTTTTTGAGCAGATCCAATGACAATAGAATCATCAGGTTGGTTGTTACCTTTAAATCAGCCATGGACACATCAAGGGTTGCACCTGTTCAGTTACGCTCCCCTAGGGCTCGCGCTCAGATGCAAAGCATGATGATGCAAAGTACGCAACAATCACAAAATAATTTCATTCAAACTCTTGGGCTCTGGAAACGTTCTGGAATTCAAAATCAATTTTATTCTCTATGGTTAATTAATGGAATGATCTTGGACCTTCCAGTTAAAGATCTAAATAAACTTGCGAGTATTGATTCTCTGGATTTTGTTTATGCTGACAACACAGTAAAACTCATCGCTCCCGTAGGTGGCCGCATGTTGGCTCCCGTACAAATGCGAGAAGAACCTCAGTTGACCTATGGCCTTCAAAAAATTAACATTCCTGCTTTTCGAGCGGCTAAGCCCGAGGTTCTCGGCAAAGGAATCCGAGTTGGCGTGATCGATACAGGAATTGATGCTACTCATCCTGATCTTGCTGGAAAAGTAGTTGCCTTTGCTGATTTGGTTTCAAAGAAGACCACTCCCTATGATGACCAAGGTCATGGAACCCACGTTTCAGGAACTATCGCTGGAGGCTATGCTTCAGGAACAGGAATAGGCGTGGCTCCTGAAGTGAAGTTCATTGATGCTTGTTTCCAACTCTTGGGGCGGCGGTTCTCCTTCTGGCGATCCAAAAGACAATGCTATGTGCAAAGCTCTTGATTCATGGGTTAAGCTTGGTGTGATGCCTATCTTTGCCGCTGGAAACTCTGGTCCCGGTCCTAAAACAGTTGGATTACCAGGCGGCTGTCCTAATGCCTTCACTATCGGAGCCACGGACAGCAATGATGCCATTGCGAGTTTTAGCTCTCGTGGACCAGCAGTTTGGAAAACGGGAAGTTTTGTTAAACCTGATATTTTAGCTCCAGGAGTGAAAGTTAAGTCCAGCTTCCCTGGAAATAAATATTCTGAACTTTCAGGGACATCGATGGCAACCCCTCATGTTGCTGGGGTCGTGGCCTTAATGTATCAATTGCAGCCAACTTTAACAGTTGATCAGTTAGCCACCGTTTTAAAGAACACAGCCACAAAAGTAGGTCAAGATCCGAACACCTACGGAAGCGGTAGAATTGATATTTTAAAAGCTTCACAAGCTTTAGGTTTTATAAATCGAGGGAGATTTTAAGCTCATACTTAGTTAGGATCCGACTAAAAATAAAAGCTGCAAACAAAAAAAAGCAGAGACCAATCATGGCTCTGCTTTTTTAATTTTTGGCTGACTGAGCTATCTAGTAGGCTATCTAGCAATTAGGCTATTTAGCCATTTGCTATGAGGCTATTTGGCTTCAACTAACTTTATTTTTTTCAAAATATCCTGATAAAGAGAACCCTGTTCGTTGTTTGTAAAAACAATGGGAGTTAAATGGGATTTTGCCTTTTCCTTAATCAAGCTCAAATTAAACTCAATCATTTTTTGTCCTTTTGTGACCTTATCGCCAATACCTACAAAAGCTTTAAATCCCTCGCCCTTCATATTAACGGTATCAATCCCGATATGAATAAGAACTTCCAACTCATCATTCCGCCTTAACACGAGTGCATGATTTGTCGGAAATAAATGTACGATCTCGCCGTCAAAGGGAGCCAATACTTCACCTTCTTTTGGGTTAATTAAAAAACCTTCTCCTAATATCTTTTGAGAAAAAGTATCATCTGGAGTCATCTCAATACTTAAAATTTCTCCAGCGACCGGGACTAAAAAACCATTTACTTCTAAATTTGAAGTTGTGGCCTTCAAGCTGGAATTAGAGCTTAAGCTGGGATTAGAGCTTGGAGTTGAAGTTGATGTTGGACCCGTCGAAACACTTGCATTCTGATTTATGAGAGACTTTATTTCTTCTTTAATTTTATCCGATTGAACTCCAAAAATAATTTGATAATTATTTCCGGTATTCATTGTCCCAGCGGCGCCAAGTCTCTTAAAAGTATCTTTACTCACTAAAGACGAATCCTTTACTGAAACTCTTAGTCTGGTGATACAAGCATCCAAACTTGCAATATTTGCGGCACCACCAAGGCCAACTAAAACATCCATTGCCAATTTACCAGTCAACTTCACTACAGGTTTTTCACTAGATTCAGTTTCTTCAACCTCACGACCTACCGTTTTCAAATTTAAAAAACCAATTAAATAGTAAAATCCAAAAAAGTAACCAGATCCAATTAAAGGGCCAACAACTAACCAAAGAGCCCAGCTATTTTTTTGATTAAAGAATCCAACGACAAAATCTATCAAGGACGCTGAAAAGGTGTATCCTAAATGAATATCAAATTGGTGAGTTAAAACTCCGGATAAGAAAGCCAAACAGACATGCAATACAAACAGCAAGGGTGCCACAAAAATAAAAGCAAACTCAATGGGTTCTGTAATACCCGTAATAATAGAAGTTAATGCAGCTGATAGCATCACTCCCCCCACAGCCTTTCTTTTCTCTGCTGGAGCTCTTAGAACCATTGCAAGGGCCGCCAATGGCAATCCAAAGAGCATGATGGGAAACTCTGAGGCCATGAACTTACCGGCTTGAGGATCACCTCCAAAATATCGAGCCGACTCTCCTTTTAAAATCTGCCCTGCAGAAGTCACAAATTCCCCAAATTCAAATAAAAATGGAGGGTAATAAACATGATGTAGACCTAAAGGAATTAACAGTCGTTTCCCAGCAGCATACAACGCCGGACCATATTCAGAGCTTAAAACGGACTGACCAAAACTATGAATTCCATGCTGAATGGGAGGCCAAAAGACGCCTAGGATTAAACCGAGCACTAAGCAAGAAGCCGCAGTCAAAATCGGTACTAACCTCTTCCCAGAAAAAAATCCAAAAACAGGATTAAGTTGAGTTTGATGAAATCTATTATATAAATTTGCTGCCAAGGCACCCACCATGATACCACCAAAAACTCCTGTATTGATGGCTATTTCACCAGGATTAAAACCAGAAATCACTTTGAGTACATTTAAAAGAGTAAAAAAACCAACACCAGCCGAAAGCGCTGCCACGCCTGCCCCTTGAGAAAATCCTACAGCAACACCCATGGCAAATATAACTGGCAACTGTTCAAAAATAGCAAGACCACCACTAAATAAAATTTCTCCCAAATTTTTTAAAATAACCATTTCAGAAAAATTGTCTTTTAAAATTCTGCCTAAAGCGACAAGCAATCCTGCAGCTGGCAAAACAGAAACTGGAACCATTAAGGACTGCCCAACTTTTTGTAATACTGAAAATGATTTATCAAAAAACTTCATACTTTCTCCAAATTACCTTGTTCTATATGTTGATAATATTTGATCTCTTCTAAGCTTAGCTGTGATAAAAGCGGCATAACTCCAAGTTAAGTTCGGAGCCCCTTGCATGTAGCCATTTTCACGGTTAAACTGCTCAGAAGTAGAGCCGTTTTCATCCGTATGAAAAATGACTCTTAACAAATAAAGGTCAGCCTCACTAATAAGATGATCAATAATTTGCTTAAATTGTGGTTGACCCGAACTTATTACCTGCCCATCTCTGAGATCTAAATTCAAAAGAGTTGAAAAGTACTTCTGATTGGCAAAATTAATAACCACTTGATTGCTTCTAATGTAACTAGTGGCCAATCTATATAAATATTCTCCAGATCCTGCAGTAATTAGGAACCAAGGATTCCCTATTGAAGTCGTTGTGTAACCATCATAGGTATCCTCTGGGTATCGACCAAAGGGTGTATTCAAAAATTGAATTTTTCCAATGTTGTAAATTGAAGAAAACGACGATTTTAAAGCCAAATAGGTAGAAAAAACCCTAGGATCAACTACGGAAAAAGATACTTGATTCATCTCAGAATGCAATACTCCAAGAAGAGCTGCACTATCCAAACCTGATCTTCCTCTATTTCTATTTGAAAAAGATTGGTAGCATGCTTCATTTGAGTAACTGGTCGCAAAAATATAGTTAACACTTGGATTCCAAAAAAAATCCAATTGAGAGGAAATATTTGCCATTTGTTTCTGATAATAATCAGCAGCTCCTGGATCTTTCATATATTTGGCAATCATCGTTCCAAAATGCATCGCTTTTCTTTGTGCCATTAAATTATAAAAATGATGTCCACACACCTCTTCCCATAAATCAAAATTAGCTCTCATCCAATTGTGAGCCACAAATTCAAGATCATTTTTAACAACTGAAAAAGTATTAAGCCGAGGATTATACAAGTTAGCCAGCATGGAAGGGTATTCTGACCAACGCTCTCGTGCCGCTAAAGACAGCAACTCGATATTAACAATGCTTCGCAAAGCAGGGCCATCATTTTGCGGTCGTCCCCAATCTTTTTTAAATGAATCGCCACTCACATAAAATTTAGGTTCACCCAAACCTAAATGATTTAGACTATTCCTCTGAAGCAAAATATTAAAATCAATAGTATCTAAAAAAAATCTTTTTAAATTTTCTTTTAATGGAGATCTAGACTGAATCGAATTATAAACTCCAATTAAACTTTCTGTAGTCAAAGCCGCATCTCTCACCCAATGATAGTAGTAATCTGGATTGGCTCTTGAAGGAGCCGCCGGTATAGCACCTCTTCTGCCATCGATATAAGAAAGATTTCTTAATAATAAGTTTACTGAATTCTGGTACTGATTTTCTATTGCAGTATTCTTATTGGCTAACAAGAACGGTACATTTTTAGTAGAGGAAAAGGATTGTGAAGAAAAAACAACAATGAGTATTGTATTTAGGATACTTTGGTATTTCATGTATACCCCCCTGACGCGATATTTTTATTACTTAGAAATTTAAGTTCAAGGTATTTTATCGCAGTTGCGCTGATGCGTTGTGTTTTTCAAAGGGTATAAAATAGCATTACCTTTTTCACCACTGTAGATAATTAGACAGGAAATAAATCCAGTAAAGTTATTGCACTAGTTAAGTATTGGGAAGAAAAACTAACAAAATGGTGTCATTTTGGCTCAAAAGTCATTTTGGCTTAAGAACTTTTCCGCCAAAAAGTTCCATTTCTTTTTCTATTTTAATTATCTGTTCGAAACTTATCGTTTCCAAAACAAAATCGATGCGGGTTTCTCTTAAAAATAGACCTTGAGTGACTCGATCATGATGAACTTCTAAAATATTGGCATTTTGACCTGCTATGATTTGAGTCAGTTTTTGTAATGTCCCTGGGGTGTCATCCACAATCACTGACATCTTAACAAGCCGACCTCTTTGTATTTGCCCACGCTCAATAACTTTAGAAACTATATTCAAATCAATGTTTCCACCACAAAGCAAAACACAAGTCTTTTCGCCAAGATCTAACTTCTTCTTCAAAACCCCAGCAAAACCTGCAGCGCCAGAACCTTCTGTCACGGTTTTAATTCTTTCAATCAGATACACAATGGCCTCAGCAATTTCATCGTCCGTTACGGTGACAATTTCATCCACATATTTTGAGATAAAATTTTCATACATAAACTGACTTGGTTTTTTGATCGCAATCCCATCTGCAATCGTGGCAATTTTTTTGACACCAGGAATCACTTCCTGATGGTGAAATAATTGACTCATCCCTGGAGTTTGAGCTGACTGAACCCCGTAAATTTTACATTGAGGACGCAACGTTTTTATGGCTATCCCGATACCGCTGATGAGCCCACCTCCACCAATAGGAATAACGATGCTATCAACATCTGGAAGCTGATGTAAAATTTCCAATCCGATAGTCCCCTGCCCCGCAATGACCCAGGGATCTTCAAAAGGGTGAACAAAAGTGTATCCCTCTTTTTTTTCTAACTCTTTAGCATACTCAAAGGCCTCATCATAGATTTCCCCTCTAAGAATCACCTCTGCTCCATAATGTTTAGTGGCTGCGATTTTGTTCAATGGCGCCGTTTCTGGCATGACAATAAGGGATCTTACACCAGCCAGTTTAGAACTCAGAGCGACACCTTGAGCATGATTCCCCGCAGAGCTGGCAACAACTCCGCGGTTTTTTTCTTCGGGCCTTAAATTCATGATGCGGTTATAAGCCCCACGAATTTTAAAACTTCCGGTTCTTTGAGTATTTTCAAATTTAAAGTAAATCGATTTTCCCAGCAATTCACTGGCTGAAGGAGAATAATCCAGCTCGGTATTTTTCACGACATTCTTTAACAGCTGCTGGGCTTTTTGAATTTCAGATATATCTACTTTAAATTCCGAACTTTTAAGAGACATTTTTTCTCTCCATTAAAATTTATAACTTAAACCCGTGTGAATTCCTAAAGCGGTAGCCTCATAAGCACCTTTTGGAGAGTTTAAACTATTCGCTGGAGTATCTGATGCCGAACCACTCACTGTGGTGTAATCAACAGCTAAATTAAACTCCAAGGGTTGAGAACCAGCTTGAAATTCATGTCCAGTTCCTAAGGTGTAGGTCGAAGCTGCTCCTGGAGGGGTAAAGCTAGCACGGGCATATTCAGTATTAGATACCTGAGAGGTCCAAACATAACCAAACCTTACAGGCCAAGAAATTCCTGCATACTCACCGGCGAGTTTAAGATTGTGCTGATCTTTCCATTTGAGATCAATATCTGTGATTTCAGCAGAGGTCGATCCTACAGTGATAGTCCCATCCACAACCACCTTTTCAATTTTGGAATATTGAGTAAATACATATTCACCAAAAAACTTCCAAGCCTCAGCTAATTTAATTTCCGTGCTCAAGCCCAGCGCCATGGGTAAAGAAGTTTCCACCTTGGCATCGACCTCTGCAATAGTTAAATCTACGACGGCTGCACAGGGATTAGTTACACCTGAAACCACAGCGGCACCACAAGCATTGGCCTTTCCAGAGGCTTTTCCTGTTCCATTTAGCTTTGTTTCTGTTCTTAACGTAAACCCTAATTTAACGGATTCACTCAAATCATATTGAGCTCCTAATCTGACGGAATCCAATTGTGCCGCTTTGATGTCTTTCACTTCAAGAGCTGTAATGGCCGCGACACCAGAGGCACTTGAAGTGTATCCCATAGAATTAAAACTGGCGTTGGTCATCGTGTATCTAATTGCAGCTCCCAGACGGAAGGATTCAGATACTTTGTAACCAAGACCTGTTGCAAATTCAGTGATCACCACATCTGATTTCACTTTGGCTTTAAAATTTCTTGGAGCAAAGTCCACATCTTCATAATTGGCTTTCACTCCACCCACCGCATAGTAACCCAATCCCAAAGATAGACTATCGGTTAATTTCATACTGTAAGTCACACCAGGAATGATAGATGCCCCATTATTTGAAGTTTCTTTTTTCTCGGCATAGGTAAATGACGAAACGGTAGGACCAGCCAAAACAACATTTGAACTTGGAACAACAGGACCTTTAACGGTTGTTGATGATTGAGACAAATTGAAAACAAATTCGCCAAATTCAGTGCTATTTACAAGACCTGCAGGATTATAGTATATAGAATCAGAGCCTTTAATTCCAGGGGCGGCAACACCTGCAACTCCCGAATACTTAGCGCCCCATAAAACTGCCTTTTCAAAACCAGCCCCGTTGGATGTAACTGATGTTAGCAGAATGGCCATGAGCAAAAAACTCTTGCTACAAATTCTTTTCATCTGAATTTTTTTCATTTGAATCCCTTTCAATTGAATGCTTTCCATTTGTTCTCCTTAATTTAGTTTTTAAACCAATTTAAGGAATATCAAATTAGAGTGACAACTCAAGGGATTTCTTTGAAATTTAAATTATTTAAATATTTGCAAATTCAATCTTCATCCAACTGCCAAAAACTAGATAGACCTTGCAAGGGTGGATAGCTCTGATGAGGCAACCTTGTTTTGAATTTAATCTGACTGCCCGAATGACTCACTCCCATAGCGGCACGTTCATCATAATATAAAAAAGGCAGCAATCTTTTGTGACAACTATGACACTCGGTAACTAATTCACCTATGCATTCATTTGTAGCTCCACAGACGTGACATCGGCGAAAATGAATTTTGATACCCAAGCGAACCTCTTTTCTAAGAGTGTCGCCCACACACTCTTTGATTCTACTTGAGTTCTTTGCAATTGATAAGCCCCCGTATCAAATTCAAGCAGGAAAAAAAAATATCGTTCCTCAAAACGAATATCCTTACTCGTTCAAGGTGGTTAGATGTTCATTCAAAATTTTGTTAGAAAATAACTCTAAATAGATTTAGGTTTTTTGCGTTACGTCATTAGACACTGATGAGAAAAAAGGTCTTATTTCGAAATGATCTTAGGGTCAAAAACAATTAGCTCCTTCTTCATACTTCCTGATGGATGCAAAAGGATTAAGATCTGTCCATTCAAATCCTCCAGGTGGATATTGATCTGATGGAAGAAGCGCAATTAAAATACCTAAATCATGAACTAAAGGAAAAGGAATAATATGAGATGGCTCGAGAATTTAATTTTTAATATTTTCTGATGGCTGTTTAAGGTAAGTGATGTTTAAAGACGCATCAACTAAAACACTGGAATATTTTGAATCTAAACTGTTATCACAAAGTAAAAGTTTCGTATCAAAACGGTAGCTCAAAGAATGACAAGAGAACACCTGGCTATTTTCTTTTTGTAATTTTCTATCAACTTGATTAGAATTTTGACTCGTGTTTTGGTTTGATTTTTGATTTAGGTTTTTCCGAAAAACATAAATTTCTATTTGAGCTTCTGATGCCGACAGTCCATTCATTGATTTTGATAGATAGGCTTTGGGACCTTTGAGCATCAAGCAGTGGTTTGAAGGTTGGCATTCATGAATTTCAAAGTCCGTCATTCCTAAAGAAATCACTGCTGGGGAACTTGAACACCAAATCAATAATAGAATTAAAACCGTACTAGCCGAATTTACCATGATTTTACTTCTCACATTTTTTCTGCTGTAAGGGTATCACCGTATTTGCGTCCTGATTTGGAAATATCCCGGCCATTGTTGGATCACCGACGCTGATCAAATCTCCACATGGATTAAATGTAAAAGGACCTAAATCTCGAATGTCTTTTGGTGGCTTTTGAGTAAACGAAATATAATTCGTTTTTGTTTTTATACTTCGACCTGAGTCCTTCAATTCTAGATCTTTCGGCACACCTTTAAAGAAATTCATATAATCATTTAGAAATGAACTAAAATAACTATCAATACATATCCCTTCGAAAAAAAGCATGCCTATTCGATTTGGATTTGCTCCTACACCCTTTGGACATGCCAACTTTGGATTGTCTATAAACCATCGTACCGCCAGCATTGAATCAATACCCAGATTTTGAATTTGGTTTATTTTTGAATTTTCGCGAAGAAGTCCAAAAGATTTATTATTTAAAAGATCATTAAAAAAAGTTGCCTTATCATTTTCTTGACGATCATCATATCGATGGAAAGCTTCTAAATACCCAGTTAAATCATAGGCATTTAAAAAATTGAAATAAATTAATGTTATATTTACAAATAATTGAAGTTCTTCAAAGTCTGCTCGATTTAAATCAATTTGATGGCGAATCTTCTCGTCGGGGCAATTAATTTCATAATCAAACTGTTTCGTTATTTTCAGTTCGCATGCATCTACAAAACTCTTATTTAAATTTCTTTCAAAAAGCGGTAAATACTTAATGGAAATTTCGGCGTTCTTATTATGATTCAAAAAATAATTCAAATTTTCAAATGACTTAATTAATTCATCAAAATATTCCTGCAAGTCCTTTTCAACGAAAAACTCCGGGTTCCCATCTAGGAAAAACTTTTCCGATACGAGACTACTTGAAAATCCCTTTTTAAAATTTTCATAGGCTTTTGTATCATTTTTAAATAATGGCTTAGACCTTATTACAAATCCTTTTAATTTAATTAAACATTCGGTCAGTGACTTGATAAATCCAGCTTTAGCATCTTTAGGATTCGTAGTCACAGCCAAAGAGGCTACTTTGTTAGCTTCGACGAAGTTATTTGTAGTTAAAATTTCTTCAGCTGAATCTGTGAGCTCTTTTGCCTTTTCTGCCGGAGGAAGATTTGAACTCATAATTCCATCGATAGAAATTTTCCTTGAAAGGCCTTCTGAATTATAAGTTGGAGAACAACTAGTAACCATCAAACCAAAGAATAAGCTGAAAACTATTCTCATCAAGGAATTAGAGATCCAAACGAATATTTGATTTCTTCTTAAATTATTTTTCATAGGGTAGTTCTCCAGTACATCCAAATTTATTTTTTTGTAGCCATTCTTTAGTGGTAGTTGATTTGGGAAGACCTTCTAGATCCTGCCATAACAATTTACCTCTTTGGGTTTTCATAGCCTCTTGGCTAGTTATCAAACCCCCTCCCGGCCGTGGATAGGTCCCCATTGCCAAGTCCTTGCAAGTAGTTTCTGTTTCGCAAAGTGTAAGGAAAACCTCGCACTGATCCCCACGGCAACTACTCTTTGAACCTTTCACTTTATAGGTTGGGAAAAGAGTCAGGAAATCGGTTAGAACTTGTTTGGCTTGGAAAGATAATTTTGGATCTATACTTTGAAGGGCATCAAAAAAAAGAGTCTGAATTCGAATTCGATTATCTTTCAAATCAATTGTCTTTGCGTTGTAAAATTGAGCAAACCCTGGCTTCAGCCATTTCTCTCCAGTAATAACAATAGCCCTTCCAATAAAATTTCTATTTTGGCAAACCTTAAAAAGAGTTTCACCGTAACTATAGGAAAAACCATCTATCTTTAAAATTTCAAAAAAGATTTTTTTAACTAAAGCTTTGCATTTGGATTTTAATCTTTCACCACCGTTTTCAAATAATGAATTTATATTTTGAAAAGATTCACATTGGAAATAATCCTTCATTTCATCGAAGTCTGAAGCCTTGGCATTATCTTGCAGCCTTTGATTTTCTGATAAAGTATAATCGTAAGTAAAATCAAGAAGCTTAAATCCAATGGGTAAATTGAGTTCTAAAAGAACCCAGGTATCTGATGAACCATAGCTATGTGTTGTTACAGGATCAACAGAAGTATATAACCCATATCCATACATATATGAATTTCCATTAGTTCCAAAGCGATCCCAGAAAACATGACTTAATGCTTTCGCTCTTTCCAATTGAGCGCTCTGATCCCCTACCTCTCCTCCTTGGCTCCAACTAAAGACAGTCACAGATTTTTTTAGTGTTTTTACTTTTGTGGCAAAATATTCAACTAATTTGGTAATGTCTTTGCCGTCATAAACGTGCAATGAATCCGCTTTTAAAACTTGCACAGAAAATAATAAAAATAAACTACCTATAAATTTAAGCTTCATTGCCATCTCCTTTTTTTTGCGGCCGAGGTACCACATTACATCCAGCTGTCGTTGGATCTTGAGCACATCTATTCAAAATATAGAGACTGCGAAGAATCCCTTTGCCAATGGCCTTGGCCCATTCAGATTCAGTTAAATACATATCTTCATCCATGTTTGATAAAACTGGGGCCGGCAGACCTAAACTTTGAATATAAAATGAGATTATATTTCTACTCACTCTTCCATTTCCATCAGCAAAGGGATGAACACCTATAAACTGACGTTGAATTCTTGCCAAAGTAAGCAAGAAATCTTCACTTATTTGCCCTTCTTGCCGCCACTTTAATACTATTTGATTAAGATCTGCTAGCCACATTTCAAAAGATTTATGCACTTCCACAGCTGATGGATAATCTACATAACCACACTGTGAATCTTCATTTCTTTCGTTTTTAAAAAATTTGGACGCATTTACTTCGGCCCACTCGTTTCTAAAAAACCAAGGTTCCTTATTTTTAATTCGAGTTTCAATTTTATCAATAATTCCTGAAATCTGCTGGTCGTAACAAATTGTAGGATTCCAAATAAAAAGACTTTTAGATGGGTTTAAATAACTTTTATAACCTGCCCCTAATTTAAGAGATTTAATTTGTTCTTTACTAACTGCTTTTTTACGATAAATAAATAAGCCAACTTCATCTTGTTTTCGAATTTGGCCTGCATTCATCATCAACTTGTCCATCATTTGCTCGTGCATTTTAAGGATCCATTCTTCAGAAATAGATGACAATGGAAACTCATTCACGATGTCATCTGATTTTGGTATCGTTAGCTCCATAAAGGCTTGACCTTTTTCCCAACTCATCCAAGTTTCAGGTGCTGGGTCATAAACAACATAGGGATTAAATTTTGATAAATAGCGATGATGGGCCCAATCAGGTCCATTAATAAATTGTGGCCCAATGTAATCACTGATCCTGTCGTAACTAGGAATTCCTTTTTGCTTCAACATGACCTTGGCTTCTTGAAACCGATCATAGACATGACAAAAATTCGAAGTGCCAAGAAATTGAGTTTTCATATTCTCTAGCAATGCCGGACAAGCGACGACGGGCTCACCAAGTATCAAGATCAATGCTAGAAAATTTAATTTCCATTTCTGTATTTGGCTCATGATCTAAGCTCCTCACTTAAATTGAACCGGCAATATAAAAGACTGTTTTAATTATTTCCACTGTAGAGATTTGAGCAAATATGTATTTTTTACAACTGCTTGCGGACTGGCCATAAAAGCCATTAAAATTCGTCGTTCACTGTTCTTTCATTTTCAATTCGGCTGAGGAGTAAATATAAAGAAGGTACTACAATCAAGGTGAAAAAAGTTGAGACAATACTTCCACCAATAATGGTCAATCCCATGGGAGCTCTTGTTTCTGAACCTATGCTATTACCAATAACCAAAGGCAATGCGGCAAGTACTGTGGCTACTGAGGTCATCAGAATAGGACGCAATCGTATCGGACAAGCTTCCAATAAAGCCTCTTTAACTAGTCCACTATTTTTAGAGGAAAGTTGAGTGTTCTTTTCAGGTTGAACTTCATGTTGAACCTTGTGATGTTGAAATAATTTACGACGAATTTGATTTGTAAATTCCACCAACAAAATAGAATTCTTTTTAGCAATCCCCATAAGCACAATAATTCCAATAAAACTAAATAGATTTAAAGAAACTCCAAAAAGCCACAAAGCTAAAAAAGCTCCGGTGATACTAAAAGGAAGGGCCACCAAAATAACAACCGGGTGAATAAACGAATTAAATTGAATGGCCAAAATCATGTAGGCTACCACGATTCCAACAAGGAGAGCGCTGATCAAGCTTTTGAAAGCTTCTTCTAAACCAGAGGCCGCGCCCTCTAGCGCAAAGTCGTAACCTGCTGGAAGAATTTCCTTGGCATAACTTCTGGTTTTATCCAAAACGGCGCTCTGGGAAAGACCTTGAGCCAACCCCCCGAAAACCGAAACAATTCGCTGCCGATTGATTCTAGTGATTGTCTGCAAAGCCCCCTTTGTTTCCATATTCACAGCACGCTCTAAAGGAATCAAATTTCCAAATGAATTTCGTATTTCTAAATTTGAAATATCTTTTTCCGATTTGACGTACTCATCGGGAATTTTAATACGTATGTCAAAACGCTTCCCATCGGAAGTAAAACGTCCCTGCCGAATGCCACCGAGTGCCGCATTTAAAGTTTTTGAAACGCTATCTTTGGTGAGCCCCAAATTATACAACTCTCCAGAGGGCTTAGGCTGCACTAGCAGCTCAGGCAGTCCTAATTTAAAATCTGTATCTAAGTCCACAGAAAGTTTTTCATCACTTAAGCGTTTCATTAGTTCTTCAGACTTATCTTTAAGAAAAATTAAATCAGGGCCCCTTAAATTAAAAGCGATAGGAAAGGATCTTCCAGAAGTAATTCCTCGAGCTGAGATATCACGCATCTGAATACGAACGCCTTTAACCGCCTTAAATTTTTCTCTGAATTGATCCATGAGCTGAAGATGGGTTAAATCTCTTGTTTCTTTAGATTTTAATTTCATGGCAATGGTAATATTATTCACTGAGGTGCTTAAACCACCTAAACCTACACTCACAATATAACCTTCCAGATAGGGATTATCTTTAATTACATTTTCAACCTCAATGGATTTAGTATAAGTGGTGTCTAGAGAGCTTCCTGGAGGAGTCATTGCCGTCAATAAAATAATATTTTGATCTTGCGGTGGCAGTAGTTCTTTTTTAACAAGCTTAATTAATTGTAACGAAACAATAAACACAGCGAGGGAGCCTATCACGACTGTTTTTGACCACTGTAATGTTTTACCTAAGATTTTCCGATAGGCATGAGAAAACTTTTCAGAAATTTCATCTAGTTTGTGTTCAAATTTAGAAATTTTTGGACTTCCAGATAGGAAGGCTGCAGCCCTCATAGGCGTGATGGTTACGGCCTCCAGCAAAGAGAGCAAGATAGCTGCAGACATGGCAATCCCAAACTGAAAGAAAAACTTCCCATAAATTCCATCCATAAACACAACAGGTAAAAAGATAGCTACCACAGACAAGGAGGCAGCAATTGCTGAAGGAAGTATTTCCTTTGAACCATCACTTGCTGCCTTATTGGGACTTTTTCCCATACGGTAATGGCGAACAATATTTTCCAACAACATGATCGCATCATCTACCACAATCGAAATAGAGAGCGTGAGGGCAAGTAATGTAAATAAATTTAAAGTCATTCCCGAAAAATAAAGAATGATAAAAGTACCAAATATAGACGTCGGAATTGAAAATAAAATATTGATGGCCGAACTTAAACTTCCTAAAAAGACAAAACAAACAAGAATAGTTATGAATCCAGCTACAATGAGTTTTTCAATTGTCGAATGAACCGTCGCCTTCGTTGGTAACGTAAAATCGATATTAACTTGAGTGAAAAAGCCAGAGGGCAAATTGGGTTTTAATTCCTCCATTTTTTTTCGAATATTTTCAGACAGATCCACTTCATTCGCACCACGCTGCTTCTTAACACTCAAGAAAACAGCTTCTTGACCCTTAATTCTTGCCATTCTTCGAATATCACTCAGACCATCTTCCACACGAGCCACGTCTTTTATTTTTAAAGCTGTTTCTGGCTGCACGATTTGTCCACCACGCTTCAAAATTCGAATCTCTGCAAATTGCTCTGGAGAAATAAGCTCCCCGAGCCATCTCACTCTTAGCTCCTTATCCTTCGCGACAAACTGCCCGGCCGCTGATTCTCGATGCTGAGAAGAAATGGCTTCCAGAACATCCACGATGGTTAACTCATGCTTTTTCAGTTTGATGGGGTCAATCCACACCCGTAAGTTGCGAGCTGAAAAACCCGCAATAGAAACTTCGCCAATATTGGGAACAAACCTAATTTTATCCAAATAATAATTATCAATCCACCTCATGGTTTCCTTAAGGGACTGACCCGAAGAAACTCCTAGGATCATGATGGGATCTTCCTCGGGATTTGTTTTTCTAATTACAGGAGGATCTATCTCTGCAGGCAAGATAAGCTGACTTAAATTGGATTGAACTTCCTGCAAGGCCACATCAATATTTCTATTTATATTGAACTCAAGACGAACACTGCCTGAACCTTGTCTGGCCACAGACTTCATTTCTTTAACGCCTTCAATATTTAAAAGTCTTTGCTCAATGGGATCTAGAATTTCCGTTTCAATAAGTTCTGGCGAAGCTCCTTCAAAATTAACAGATATATCTAATATCGGAAAATCCACGTCGGGCAATTGACTCACCCCTAGACGACTTAAGGATATCCCCCCAAAAATGATAAGAGCGCTCATCAAAATCCAGGCAAAAACGGGTCGTTTTATGGATAAATCAATTAAATTCATTTATGTAAGATTCGGGCCAATTAATTACAAACTCAATGAAAATCGAAAAGCCAGTTGACTATAGCCCATAGCTTCAACAATTGGTGAAAATTCAATTCCTTGAAAATATTTAGAAAATCCATCCCTATTTTGAATACATTGAAGATACTCAGGCTCTTTCCATTCTGGAACCTGAAGTAACAAAAGTTCATCAGTTATTTTGACGGGACTTACATTATCAAATTCCTTTAAAAATTCAAAATGCTCTTCCACACATTTTCCATTGCAACTTAAAATTAACTCCCCTAAGGAGTTTCCATAATCCATAGGATATGGCAAATCTTTCATTCTCCGAAACACTGTAGATTCTTTGATCCCCCATAACTGAAAATTTACAGGAAGCGATAGCATAAATTTTCGATCAGCATGCCATCCTTGAACTCTAATCGACTGGAGAGTGTTATAGTCGTTAATCCAAAAATGAACATCCAAGAGGACCGTTCCTTCTAATGGTAGGTAAGTGGACAAGATGGAACGTATTTTTTCTTGAAAAGTTTTCTTAGTTACGGACCAATTTACATTTGTGGAAGCATAGGTGTATTCAAGTTCATTTTCACAAAGAGAATGTTCATAAAACTGAACACAACCGATATGACTGGCCATCGCAAGGCGCGAAAAAAATATTAAACAAAGAATTGTGAAAAGCAGTTTCACTTAGTTCCATTTTCAATAATTTGCGAAAAACTCTTTACTTCTAAGGAGGCCCCGCCCACTAAAAAACCATTAACGTTTTCAATAGCAATAAGTTCCTTTGAATTATCAGCTTTAACAGATCCCCCATACAAGATAGAAACAGTTGAAAGATTTAATTCTGATAGAATTTTTTTGACGAAAGCATGGGTCTCTCGAACTTGCTCAATAGAGGCAATTTTACCAGTCCCAATGGCCCAAACAGGTTCATAGGCGACAACTAAGTTTTCATTAGTAACCTGCCTTAAACCAGCTTTGAGTTGGCTTTCTAACACTTTTTCAGTCAGGCCAGATTCGCGTTCTTGCAAAGACTCGCCCACGCAGAAAACTGGAGTTAGCGACTGATTTTGTAATTTTATTATCTTCTGATTTAAAAATTCATTTGTTTCATTAAAATAGCTTCGTCTTTCCGAGTGACCCACCAAGCTATACTTTCCACACAAATCCTTTAAAACCTGCATGGAGTTTTCACCTGTGAATGCTCCACTCGATTCTGGATAGACATTCTGGGCTCCCCATCCCAAAACCCCATCCAAGTCCGCATTCTTATTTATTTTTAAAATACCTTCAGATGCTGCTTCCCAATTTGAAGCTGGAGGAAAAAAAACAACATTAATTTTCTTTTCATTTTTTATTTTTGTTAAAAACTCTGAACAAAAGCCAGAAAACTCAGAAAAAAATTCTCTGGTTTGTTTTGGGTTTTTATTTAACTTCCAGTTAGCAGCAAAAATCAATGGCTTCATAAAAATCCTAAAAAAATATTATTAATGACTCACTATTCAATTTCTCAAATTCTCAATTTCTGATTTTAAATCGCAGAACTTCAAGTCCTGGAAGCTTATCACCTTGTAAGTACTCAAGACTGGCTCCACCACCTGTAGAAATGTGAGTCATCTTGTCAGCATAACCACTCATTTCCGCAGCGGAAGCACTGTCTCCACCTCCTACAATTTTAACAGCCTTGGATTCGGCAATAGCTTTGGCCAAGCCAAAGGTTCCTTTAGAAAAGGCAGGGGTTTCAAAAACACCCATGGGACCGTTCCAAAAAACCGTTCCTGCTTCAGCAATCAAGGTATTGAATTTTTTTAAAGATTCTGGGCCGATATCCACTCCCAACTCATTTTCGCCAATGGTTTTGGAAATTTTGGCATCCGTCGTATTTGAAATAGAGGTTGTCACTAAATGATCTACTGGCAATAAAATGGTTTTATTCCTCGCTTCGATCCTTTCAATCATCTCTTTCGCATACTTGAGTTTATCGTTTTCAACTAAGGACTTTCCAACTGGCTGTCCCTGAGCTTTTAAAAAAGTGTAAGCCATCGCTCCACCGATAATAAAAGCATCCACAACTTCCATCAATTTTTCAATCACCGCAATCTTATCTGATACCTTTGAGCCACCTAAAACAGCCACATAGGGTCTCTTTGGATTTTCTAATAGCTGGTCAAGCATATTGATTTCTTTTTCAATCAGAAAACCAATCCCTCTTTGGGGAATGAGTTTGGGTAAAGCATGAATTGTTGCATGGGCACGATGAGAAGCGCCAAAAGCATCGTTAATATAAATATCTGTATAGGAAGCAATTCTTTGAGCAAACTCTTCAGAATCTTTTGTTTCGCCTGGTTCAAATCGCACATTCTCTAGAAGAATCATCTGATCTTTTCTTAAAGTATGTAACAATTGCTTTACTGCCGTGGCTTTAGGATCCTCAACAAGGATGACTTCCATATTTAATTTTTCGGAAAGCCTCTTTGCCACAGGCTCTAAAGAAAACTCCTTATCTTTTTCAGATTTGGGTCTCCCAAGGTGAGAAGCTAAAACTAACTTTCCACCTTTTCCCTGAATATATTTAATAGTTTCTAAAGTCGCATTGATTCGATTTTCATCAGTGATAGTGCCCTTATCCAAAGGCACATTCAGATCCAATCTTAAAAAAACAACTTTATCTTGAAATTCAAAATCACGAACTGTTTTTATTCCTTTTAATCCGGACACAAGATCACCTTTCTAAAAAAATTCTTATAAACCTTTTTCAGCCATGTATTTTACGAAATCGACCATTCTTTGTGAAAATCCGGTCTCGTTATCATACCAAGAAAGTACTTTGCCCATTTTTGGCGAAACCACCATTGTGCTTTGCATATCTACAATTGAAGAATGAGTATTTCCATTGAAATCAACAGAAACGAGTTCTTGTTCTTCACAGTATAAGACATTTTTTAAATTTGTTTTTGCGGCTTTTCGTAAAGCTTCATTGATCGTATCCACAGTCATTGTATTTTGTGTTAAAAAAGTAAAATCCACAACACTCACATTGGGAGTTGGAACACGAACTGCCATACCATCAATTTTCCCTTTAAGTTCTGGCAACACCAAACCTACGGCCTTAGCGGCACCGGTGGTTGTCGGAATCATGCTAATACCCGCAGATCTAGCTCTCCTTAAATCTTTATGATTTGTGTCTAGAATTCGTTGATCATTGGTGTATGAGTGAATGGTTGTCATGGTTCCATTTTCAATCTTAAATGTATCATTAAGTACTTTAGCTAAAGGGGCTAAACAATTTGTCGTGCAAGAAGCATTGGATAGAAATTGATGTTTTACGGGATTGTAATCTGCATGATTCACTCCATACACAACCGTTAAATCAACACCATCTGCAGGGGCAGAGATAAACACTTTTTTGGCACCAGCCTGAATGTGTTTCTGATAATCATCTCTTCCTTTTAAAACACCTGTGCACTCAAGAACTACATCCACTCCCAAGTCTTTCCATGGAATTTCTGCAGGATTTTTTTGAGAAAAGTATTTGACCTGTTTGCCATTTACAAAAAAATCTTTTTCATTATGAGTAACTTCAGCTTTAAATTTTCCATGGGTTGAATCGTATTGTAATAAATGGGCTGCGCATTCAATATTGTCCAACGAGTTAACGGCTACAATATCCAATTCTTCAAAACCGACTCTAAATAAGACTCTTCCTATTCGACCAAAACCATTAATACCTACTTTGATTTTCTTAGACATACGGACTCCTTGTTAATTATCTTCGTTTTTGTTTTGTTGTTCTTCATTTATAAGTTTAATTTATACAACTCAGAAGGTTTCATAATACAAAACCTGCATTTCCTCAATCATAGAAGTAAACTTCTCGTGTGTTGACTCTGTGTGCCGCATGGATTTTTTACCATTCCCATTCTTCAGCTTTGAGGGACTCAAAATAAAGATGACCTGTTAATTTAAAATTTTTCATGTTTTTAGGTATCACTGCATTTTCACTTCGAAAATACAAAGGAAGCACAGGGATATCCCGGGTGTACAACTTAATTAATTCATCATTTATATGTTTTCTTTTTTGTGGGTCAAGCTCGTACTCATAGCCATCGGCAAACTTGTCTGCCTGGGAATTTATATAGCCAGTAAAATTTTGCCCAGTCCATGTATTTTTTTCAGAAGGAATATTTTTTGAACTCATCACTGCTTTTTGAGAGTTTTCAGGAAAGCTAATCCAGGCAAACATGGCTAAATCAAATTTGCGCTTAGGAATCACTTCGGTAAATAAAAACCGAGCCACTTCTGACTTCACTTGTAAATCGACACCAAGGGTTTTCCATTGAGCCTGAATGATGGATCCAAAAGTTTCATTCACCTTTGATTCCGCATCTAGACTCAATGAAAAGGATAGTTTTTGTCCTTTTTTATATCGATAACCATCAGGATCTAACACCCATCCAGCCTCTTCGAGTAAGGCTTTGGCTTTTCGTTTGTCTGGCTCATAAAAGGTAACGATTTTTTTATCTTCAGTATAAAGCCGATCTAGTGGAGAGGTAAAATGATGCGCTAAAGTGGCTTTACCTTCAAAAACGGAATTGAGTATTTCTTGTTTGTTTAATCCAAAAGACAAAGCCTTGCGAACTTTGATTTCCTTTAAAATAGGGTGATCTAAATTAATATCTAAATGGTAATAGGTCACACCGTCTTGAAAGACAATTTGATAGGGCAACTTCTCTTCTTCTAATTTACTTCGAAGAGCTAATGCCTGATCAAAATCTAAACCAATCCGAGATATCATGTCTAAATTCTTGGATCTTAGATTGGCCTCCAATACTCCCGAATTCGTAATTATTTTTATAATTATTTTTTTAATTTTAGGTTTGGGACCATAAAAATTTTCATTGGGAACAAGCACAATATGGGAACCCAGCTTGGCCTCTGAAACAAGATAAGGCCCATTCCACAATCCCTTAGTTGCAGGATTTTTTTGATACAAAGAATTATGTTCATAACCTTCTTTCTCGCTCCCAAATTTTTGAAAAATTTCCTTTTCAAGATGTTCCGGCAGAGGCGAAGGTGTTCTTAAGACGAAATCCCATTTAGCTACCCTGTATTTTACTTGACACTTTGTTGGTTCTTTTTCATTCCAAATCACATCTTCGATGTCATCTACATCATCTTTGGTGGGTAATGAAACATTGGGATTTAAGCCAAACTGCCAAGCAAATTTTAAATCTTTACATGTTATGGGGACGCCATCACCCCATTTAAGACCTTCAATAAACTCCCAGGTAGCAACTAATTTTTTAATATTTTTACTGGGTGACTTTTCATTACTTTTTTCAAAAACCAGACTTGCTGATTTGTCTGTTAAGCTAGGAACTTTTTTGACAATCATAGGTCTCACCTGACTTTGTTCATCCAAATAAACGAGGGGCCTATAAGAAAAATAAATCATGTACCGTGCTACGGCAGATGAAGACAGAATGGGATGCAAAGTTTCATATTCGGAATTAACACCTATACGAAGCTCTTCATGCTTGGCAAAAGAGTTTTCCATATAGAAAAATAAAAAGAGATACACAAAGGCAAAAAACACCGAACTTTTTTTTACTGAAAGAACAAAGTCAGAAATCTTGATAATCTTGATAATCTTGATAATCTTGATAATCTTGATAATCTTGATAAAATTCATAAAACCACCTTATGACCTAGTCATAAATTAAAATTCCCAATCTTCTGCATTTAAAGATTCATAAAATTTATGACCTGTTAATTTAAAATTTTTCATATCTTTGGGGATAACAGCGGACTCGCCTCGAAAGTACAAGGAGATCACAGGAATTTGTTCTGTGTACTCCTTTAAAATTTCATAAGAAATTTTCTTTCTTTTTTCAAAATCAAATTCGCTTTCATAATCATCCACAAGCTTATCTACTTTATCACTTTTAAATCCTGTAAAATTTTGGCCTGTCCACGTATTTTTTTCATTTGGAATGTTGTTGGATCGCAAAACTGCCTTAGATGAAATTTCAGGAAAACTGGACCAAGAAAAAAAAGCCATATCAAATTTTCTTTTTGGCAAAATTTCTGAAAATAAAAATCTTGCTAACTCGGTTTTTAATTTTAAATCGACGCCAATCTGTTTCCATTGGGACTGCAACATCGCTTGTATGGTTTCATTTGCTTTTAATCCTGCAGAAGTCACCAAGGTAAAGCTCAGCTTTTGCCCATTTTTATACCGATAATTATCAGCTCCTAATTTCCATCCAGCTTCGTCTAACAATTTTTTGGCTTTTCGTTTGTCAGATTCATAAATGGTAATTATTTTTTTATCTTCGGTATACAATCGATCCAACGGCGAGATCAGGTGGTGGGCTACCGTGACTTTTCCTTCAAATACAGATTTAACCAACTCTTCTTTATTTAAACCATAGGAAAGGGCTTTTCTCACGCTTAAATCTGATAAAATGGGATGAGATAAATTGACATCCATATGACCGTATGTCACCCCATCTTGAAAGATCATCTTATAGGGAAGGTTTTCACTTTTGATCTTTTTTTCAAAGGCCAAGGCCTGGTCCATGGTTAATCCCATCCGAGAAATTTTATCTAAATTTTTGGATCTCAGATTGGCTTCTAAGGTGCCAGAATTAGGAATAATTTGAATCACTATTTTTTTTATTTTTGGTTTTTTCCCATAAAAATTTTCATTGGGCACCAAAATGATATGGGATCCTAACTTAACCTCAGAAACCCGATAGGGGCCATTCCATAATCCTTTTTTAGTTGGGTCTTTTTGATACAAAGTATTTCGATCATATCCCTCTTTTTCCTTGCTAAACTTATTAAAAATTTCCTCTTCCAAGTGAGAAGGCAAAACACTAGGCATGTTTATGAAGAAATCCCATTTCGCTTCCTTAAATTTAACGCTACATTTGGTGGGGGATTTTGGATCCCATTCGATTGTTTCAATGTTTTCATATTCATCTCTACTAGATAAAGTGATATTTTTACTAAGTCCTACTTGCCAAGAAAATTTTAAATCCTTACAGGTTATGGGAACACCATCGCCCCACTTTATTCCGTCGACAAACTCCCACTCCGTAATGATCTTTTTTAAATTATTTTCGGAAATGACTTTTACTGACTTATCATTTAGATTGGGAATTTTCTTTACAATAAGCGGAGCAAATTTATTTTCATTGTTCAAATAAACCATAGGCCTATAAGAAAAATACATCATGTAGTTTCCTACCGCAGTTGAATTCAGAATTGGATTTAAAGTTTCAAACTCTGAAACAACACCTATCTTTAACTCTTCATTGCCAACGGCCTTAATTGACGGACTGAAAAATAAGATTCCTACAACAAGTGTTCTGATGATAAGAATAATGAAGGTTCTGATTATCCCATTAAAAGGGATCGGTAACATGAATTTCATAAAACTCCTGACTCTGCTTTAAGTTTGGGGAATATTGTCTCTGCATTTTTTCTTGTTTGTAAACACAATTCCTTCAGGGAAATATTTTTTATTTCGGCCACCACTTTGGCGGTATGAACGACGTAGGCCGGCGTATTGGGTTTACCTCGCATGGGTACCGGAGATAAAAAAGGTGAATCCGTCTCGATAAGCAAGCGATCCAATGGTATCGCGCTCACTGTTTTTTTTAATTCATGGGCATTTTTAAAAGTCACTACCCCTGAAATAGAAATAAAATAACCTAAATCTAAACACTGATCGGCAAGCCATTGAGTGCCGGTAAAACAATGAATCAAACCCTTAACTTGATCTTTGTACTCACTTAAAATCGCGACCGTATCTTCTTCGGCATCGCGGGTATGAATTTCGACAGGCATTTTTAATTGCCTCGCTAAATCTAATTGACTACGAAAAGCCTCTAATTGTTCATTTTTGGGAGATTGGTTGTAATAGTAATCTAAGCCAATCTCACCGATGGCCACGACTCGCTCTTGGCGGGCATTTCGTAGAATGAATTCTCCTACTTCTTTGCTGTACGAAACTCCATCATGGGGATGAATTCCCAATGTACAATAGACATGGGGAGCATATTTTTTAGCAAGTTCTAAAACCACCGGCAAATCCTGAGGGTCGGTTCCAATGGTGATAATACGATCCACCCCTACAGAAAGTGCCTTCTCAATGGCCATTTCTGGCCCCTCTTCGAGCTTGTCCAAATGAGCATGCATGTCCATCCATCTTAATTCCTGATCACTTAACATGAAACACTCCTTTATCCAAGATCTCTACCCATGATCTCTATTTTGGATTGGTATAGATTTATTTTGATTCAAATCACAGATTAATTTTTCTAAGAGAAAAATGGGGTCTGGACTCCAACCCATTTCCTTTGCTGTTTTTCTAAAAAAGTCATTAATGAGAAATATTTTTTCAACCGAAACTTTAACTAATTCTAAGATTTCTTTTTTATTATCTGGTAAAATCAAACTAAGAGAATCCACGTCCTGTTTTAATACTAAAACATCTCTTAAAACCAAGGGGGCCAAGGTCATAAAATCCATAAATTGGCTTTTATCTTTATAAAAAAACCGCCACTCTGTTTGGGAAAACAAATGGGGATTTAAGAAAAGTTCTTTAATAAACTTTAAAGTCTGTTGTAAAGTTTTTTGCCCTTCCTCTTCCATTAAATTTTTAATAAGATGAAGCTGACCTCTGTAGATAAAGTTCTCAGCGGTGTAGGCCCATTCCTGAGTGACCCTCTTCATCTCCTCTTCAGATAAGCTATGAAATCGAATCACTCGTGATCGTGATTTGATGGTGGTTAATATTGATTTTAGAGAATGAGTCAGGAGAATAAAGATAACCCCTTCCGTAGGTTCCTCAAGAGTTTTAAGAATGGCATTGGCAAAAGATAAATTCATTCTGTGAGCCCCATCAATAATAATAAATCTTTTTCTGGACAAAGCTCTGAGTCTTAAGAATTCTTTCACTCTTTCCGCTTGATCGATTTTTATAATATTATTTTGTGGTTCAAGAAAAAGCAGCCCTTCATGGCCAAGATAATCTGAAGGTTCTGAACCTTCCTTTGTCTTTGATTCAGACGCCACCCGCTTACAAGAATTGCAAAACCCACAACCATTTTCTGTCTGACACAAAAAATACTGAGCCAAGGCCATCGCTACTTTCTTTTTCCCAATGCCTTCAGGGCCTGTAAAAAGAAAAGATCCTGATTGGTTTTCACTATCTATAGCTTGAACCATCCGATTCCACACTCGATCATGACCCGTTATTTTTTCTTTTAATCCAGCCATCCTCGCGCTTTCAGCTTTTGCATGACTTGTTTCAACATCTCTTCACTGCTTAAAAAGGCTGCAACAATAAGCCATCGCTCGGGCGTTTCCTTTGCTAATTGTAAAAAAGCATCACGAACTCTTTGATGAAATTCATTTTTCTCAGACTCAATTCGATCTTCTTCAAGTCCAAATTGAAGGGCTCGATTTTGTCGGCGTTGTTTAGACTCCTCCACCGAAATATCTAATAAAATATAAAGATCAGGCTCGAGTCCCTTGGTTGCAAATTGATTCAACCACTCGACATCTTTTCGATCTAAAAATCGTCCCCCACACTGAAAAGCGATGGAGCTGGCAGAAAAACGATCAGAAAGAACCCAATTTTTTTCCTTCAATTTGGGCTCAATAAGAGTCTCGATGAGCTGAGCCCTGGAAGCTTCATACAAAAGCAGTTCAGCCCTAGGAACGGGGGCTGTTTCCCCTTTGTTCACAATCAAGTCTCTTAGTTTATCCCCCAAAGGGGTTCCACCAGGTTCCCGGGTGGTCACATAATTAATTTTTTGATTATCAAGCTCCTTGAGAAGCAGCCCCATCAGCGTGCTTTTCCCAGAACCATCCAACCCTTCAAAAACGATAAATGGCATGTCCCTATATGTGTCATACAAAATACTGAAATAAACCAAAAATTAAACCAACGCACGGTGTAATTTATTGTGAATTTCCCAATAAATGATGATATGGGCGCTACACAATATCGGAGATCCATATGATAGGTTTTTTAACTGTTGTCCACATTCTCATTGCTATTTCACTTTGCGCCCTTGTTTTAGTCCAAGATTCCAAAGGGGGTGGGGCACTTGGTATCGGCGGCAGCGGTTCAAATTCTCTTCTTGGAGCCACCGGAGCCCAAAGCTTAGCTTCAAAACTCACTCGATACATGGCGATTTTCTTCGCTATTTCTTGTGTCGCTTTAACTTACTTTCTCGCCCACCAAAATAAGAGCGTGGTTGATCAACTGGGAACACCCGCCCTTACGGCTCCGGCTATGCCTGCAGCGACTCAATCCACTCCTGCCGTTCCCGCAGAAACGGCTCCTCCTGGGGCGTCTTCTTCTGGGGTACCTGCCTCTGGTACAGACGCTGTTCCTAAAGCAGCTAGTCCTGCAACTCCAACTACTTCTGGACAACCTGAGGCTAATGATAAAAAATAATCTTTAACTATAAAGATGATGTTTAAAGATAATATTTTCACTTATTTATTCCTAGCTCTAGGGATAGGCTTCGTTACTGTTGCTTATCTGTTAACCAATAGTTACCAAAAAAAACTGCCCTCACAAAAAAATATTGCGACTCTTGAAAAAATTTCTGGTGAGGTTTTTATTACAAAAAAATTTAAACTAAAAAAGAAAAGTGTTACTGAAAAAATCTTCTTAAATTCCTTGGATTCTATTGAAACATCCGAGTCCTCTAAGGCTGAAATTGAATTTCCCTCGGGAGAGAAAATTCATCTTCTAGATAACAGCAAACTGATTGTCGATGAAGAAAATGAAATGATACATCTCATTCTTCATCGAGGAGATATTGAAATTCAAAATTATGGTTCCAATGAGCACATTTTTATTTCTTTTCAGGGGCTCAAAGTTCAACTTCGTGAATGGGAAGTCTATAAAAAAAATAAAGTCCTCTCCTACGAGGATCAAAAAAAAGTTCTTAACTCCTTTCAGTCAGATCAAAACTTATCAGAGAATTATGTTGCCAATTTAATTCAAAACCACAAACATAAGTTCCTTCAATGCTATAATAAATTATTACAAAAAACCCCTGGTCTTTCAGGATCTGTAACCCTTTCTTTCACCATTGAAAAATCAGGTAAAGTTTCTAATCCCAATATCGCCAGCTCCCAACTGAGAGATTCCGATTTTAAATCTTGTTTGTTTGAGGTTCTAAAAAGAATTGAATTCAAAGCCTTTGAAGGCGAGCCGATCTCGACAGTGATCCCACTAAATTTCGAGTAAAATTTATTTCTAGATGGTCCCTTTGCAAGGGGTTACGCCTATGGCTCAAATCGAGGCCGCAGGAGGGCGGCGACTGAGGCTTGGCAAGGCCAAGTCGCAGGGAGCCCGACCGACGAGAACGAAGAGTTGAGCCATAGGCGTAACCCCTATCTGTATTCATTTATGTAATCAATATGGTCTTGAACCCAAGGTTCTTCGATAAATAATTTCTTATCAAAATTATTATGAGAGGGGGCATAGGTGCTATGAAGAAGTCCCTTTTCTACAAAATGAGATTTTAAATCAATAAAAGTATCTTCAGTGATCACGCTCCTTCGTATGAGGTCATCAAAGCTCTTCATTAATTCTTCAACTGTAAAATGGTAATTGTAAATCATATCTTGCATGACTTCCGACATTCCTTCAAAGTTGATTTTTTGATGTTGATACAAATCCAGCGTCACTTGAAACGTGTTGTAGGTGGGTAAGGTTCGACGACCAAATTTTAAATAATATTCAGGATCTGTATCTGTCGCTAAATTAATGTAAATTTTTTCAATAGGATCATTAACTGGAATTTGGGATTGCAAATTTAATATAACGTCGACCTGATCACCGGTGACGTAGAGCTGTTCTAAGATATTTCGTATATCATTAGGACTGATTCTTCTAGCGCAGATATCTGAATATAAATTGTAGATAATGGCATCGCTTTCACTATCATCTCCCCAGCAAATTTGTTTTACATTCTCACCAAGTAGGGTTCTTAACTGCATCAGGGCTTGAAGTTTGTATCCTACTTGTTTAGTTAAGCGCCAAAAACGACCAGGTTTGATATTCTTCAAATTGTCTTTATAAAAACAACCCAAAGGATTGATGTTATCAATATACAATTTCTCTGTAATTCGATCCTCAAGCTGTGGAGGACTTGCTGTGATAAAATATATGGGAAAGTATTCACTTCCTTTTGTTTTGGCTCGAAACTCTGCCAGATTTCTTAATAAGGTGTCTGTTCCAGGTACATTTTTTTTATTTAGGGCCTTTTCCATCACCGTCTTGATAAGGCCCTGAATAGAATCAATCGAAGTATCTAAATAAGTCTTATCCAGATCCCAAATAAACACCTCTTCGATTCCTTTAGTTACTCCCTCTGGAGCGTATCTAAAGAATACCACATCCCCATTGATCTCTGCTGTTTTTCTCCAATCCGCCATTCTAACCCTACTGCAAAGTGCCTACAAATATTGTTCCTACTATTTTCGTTCTTTGGTTAAGTTTATTCTATTCGAGCTTAAAGAGTAAACTGAATAAACTCGGAAGCCCTCATTCTATTTTGGTCCTTAGGACCCATGGGATAATCTAGATGATCATTCCATGGGTCCTTTCCTAGACATTAAGCTAGAGCTATGCTAGAAATCCTATCCATTATGGAAAAGTCGTTTATATCAAAAGAAGCGTTAACTGGAATTGTTTATTTAAGCGGAAATAAATCTTCTATTTTAGAACATTTCAACTTAGCAATTAATCGCTTTGGGTTTTGTATTCATAAAGATCAATCTGAGTATTTAAATTTTAGCATAGGAGCTGAGTTTTCAAAATGGGTTGAATTGCTATTCAATTTTTTTCCTTGTCTTGATTTTCTAGATATTTATGAAATTATTTCCAATCCAACGCTGTCTCCATTGATTAACAAAGAAGAGTTATTCAAAAAATACCATATTCCTCCCAATGAAAAAGTTCTTTATCTGATGAGGGAATCTAAACTTCACTGGACTTCCGAAACTTTGAATTGGATTTCAGAAAAGAAAATTCGACCTCAGGATTTACTCTTTCTATTGAATTTGCAAATCAAAGAAAGAGCCTCTCTTCTTCATTCGATATCTAGTTCTCCGCTTTCAAAAAGCCAAGCTCTTCAATTTTTAGAATGGGCTTGTGATTTAATAATGCTAAAAATGGATATTTCTGAAATCACTGAAAATTTGATTACCGATGCCAGTTTAATTAAAATTAAGGAGTTACGTTATCCTAAGAGCTTTCTGCAACACCCCCTTCAAAAACTAAATCTCAACTGGGGCTCAAAGGTACAATCACAATTTCTTCGCAAGCAAGATCGTGCCGGGTTACAAATTCAATTTTTTGTTTCCTCCTCCGATGAATTACAAAATGTGATCCAGCTTCTACAAAAAAATCAAAATGAATGGCGATGCCCATGACAAATCCAGTGACAAATCCAGTGTTAAATACAGTGTTAGATAAAATCTATATTGATAGGGAAACTCTTGATTCACGTTTAAGCCAAAGGCTTATTTCTCTTTACCCAAATGATAAAATTGAAATCGTTACTTCTGATTTCACAAAGGATCACAAAGGAAATTTATCTAAGGACCAATTTGAATGGAGTAAAAAAAATCTTTTCGTTACCAATTTCAAAGGGTATTTTTTCAAAAGATGCCCAGGCGCTACCCAAAAAAAAACAATCACTTGTTGCAATTACTATGTTCTGAATCTGGGTTCCCAGTGTAACTTCAATTGCAGTTATTGTTATTTACAAAGCTATCTAAATACTCCCATAATGAAAGCCTATGCAAATATTGATAAGGCCATTGAAGAACTCAGATCCATGATGGAAGAGTTTCCCAAACTCCCCTATCGGGTGGGAACTGGAGAGGTTATTGATAGCCTGAGTCTGGATCCTCTGACTCTTTTTTCTAGAGACCTCATACCTGTTTTTAATGAATTTCCACACTGGACCCTTGAGTTTAAAACCAAGTCAGATAATGTGGATCAGTTTTTAGACTTGGGGCCCTGCCCGAATGTTATCGTCAGTTGGTCGATAAATCCACCCCATATCATTGAGAAAGAAGAACACTCGACGGCTCGTTTTTCTGAAAGAATCAGTGCGGCTATCAAATGCAAGAACAAAGGATTTCCCTTAGCCTTTCATATCGATCCCATTATTTGGCATGAGAACTGGCAGGAAAACTATGCTTTTTTAGTTGATGAAATCATTAAAAATTTCACGCCAGAAGATATTAAAGTTTTTTCGTTGGGAACCTTGAGGTTTCAACCAGAACAAAGGTATCTCATGAAGGAACGTTTCGGAATGGACTCCTATGTCAATAATTCAGAAATGTTTTTGTCAGATACTGGAAAAATGCGTTACGATTGGCATCAGAGGAATGAAATGTTTCAATTTATTTATAAACGGTTTAAAAACCACAGCCCCAACTGGAATATTTTTCTTTGTATGGAAACTCCAGAGACTTGGGCTACCTCTGTGAATTCATCCCCAATGAGTGTCACAGGATTAAAAGATTTCTTTCGTCCTCTTCCTAAAATTAAACACGAAGGCGAGGACTCTGATGAAAAAAATGAGCCAACTATTTTTAATTAAAAGTTATTCCTTTTTATTATTATCATTATTTTATCTATTGAATTTTTCCACTGTTGCCTTTGCAAATACTAAAAACCAAGGCTTAAAGCCGCAACTTATGGGACAGGGTCAATTTGGCATGCCAGGTTGTGGCTTTGGGTCCATGGTCTTTGAACCGAAAGAAAATAAACTTTTCTCCATGACTCTAAACCATATTACCTCTTCCCAAGCCTTTGGAATTTCATCAGGGACCTCAAATTGTCACGAACCCCTCCCCTCAGAGATTAACCGAGCTGAAAGCTTGCCTGAATTTATCGAAAACAATAAATTGAGTATTTCAAGAGATGCCGCTCGTGGGAGTGGAGAAACCATTAAGGTTCTATCCCAAATGCTCGAGTGCAATCCAAAAGAAGTGGGGCATGTTTTAAAAACTAATTACCAGAAAATATTTGTTGAAACTAAAATGCAGTCAGCTGGTATTGAGGCCCACTTAAATAATTTGCTCACTGACGATCAGAAATGTTTTGAATAGCTTTCTTTTAAAGACTTTCTTCGCAGTTACAGATTTTCCCTCAGAACTCGCGTTATTCCATCTAAATTTTTTCCCAATTTATTTTTTCCAATGGAATCTCAAGCCAACTTTCTTTTTTGGGAAAGCCATCAGGTTTTTTTTCTGTTAACTTGAAGTACTTAAGAACCCCAGTAAAGGCACAGATAAAGGCTTCAAAGGCATGGCTGTTTTGAATCATGATCTTAAAGTCTTGTTCATAAACAAAGGCTAATTTATTTTCACAGAGAGTATCTAGAATAATTTCTCTGGATTCATTTCCATCAATGGAATGACGGTGATATTTTAAATAATTTTTGCTAATATTAAAGGATTTACCTAACCGCCAGATCGAAAGTTTGGGATAAACTTCTATCCAATTCATGGGAATTCTTTTCTTTAAAAAGATGGCCCTCGCTAATAAAGGCGCCATATTTGCTCCTAAGGCCGCAGACAAATCAAAGGTCTCTTCAAGTTCATGGTTAATATACAGCTCTGCAGCTCGCTGGGTGTAGGGAGTGATCGATTTTTTTGGTTTTTTATTTTTATTTCGTTTATTATTTAACTTATTCATCCATTTTATATGTTCTTGATGACAGTTTTCCATACCTGGACACTTTAATTTACAATTTAAACATAAAGGTAAATTCCAAGGAACATCCACCGCAAAATATTCAGTAAATGCTTTATAGTCATTAACAAGTTGAATAATTCTTTGATCTGCAGAGACCGTGTCCTCATTTTTAATTTTATCAAAAATTTTAGTTAAAAATATCTTATGATAACGAGGGTAATACTCCACAATGGCGAGACAGGCCTTATCTGTTTTACCTCCGGCCAAGGATAAGCCCATAAAGCGATGAACGGGGTCAGTTCCTTTAGATAAAGTAAATCCCTTATCCGAGTCTAAATCGGATCCACGGGAAGAGAATTCAATATTTGGTAGCCTTGTTTTTGACATTCATTAATAATGCTACTTCTGGTTGATTCCTCTGTCCAGATCAGAACACAACCTCCGCCACCCGCACCGCAAATTTTAATAGATTGCTCGCCATTTTTCATGGCTATTTCTTTCAACTTAATTATTTCTGGACTTGAAAAAGCACTAGTTAACTGAATTCTAAACTTATATTCTAAATCAAATAGCCTTGGAATTTCACTCCATCGATTCTTTTCACAAACCAAGGCCATTTCACTGGCCACCTCTTTGAGAGCTGACAATGTCATTAATGTCTCTTTATCTTTTCTTACAGCAGCTTTTAAGACTTCAAAATTATTAATTCCTGAATGATGACTTTTTCCCGTATGCACCAATAAAAAATGTTTTTTTAGCGGCGTATTCTCTGTAGATATGATTTTTTGCTCAATGCCAGTTGGATGATAAGTTAAAATATTTAACCCACCGCTCATTGCAGGATAATAATCCTGGGTTCCCGTTGGAGTTGTTAATATCTGAGCCTCTAAATTATGGGCCAAGAAGACCATCTCATGGGCTGATGGCATCTGACGCTTTGTCATTTTATAAAAAGCCTTCAAACATGAAATTAACAAACTAGAACTACCACCGAGGCCAGCACCAACCGGGCTTTGGGATTTAGTTTTTAATTTAAAACCCCGTTCGAAAGTAAAAAAAGAGATCAGAGGTTTATAAAAACAGAGTTCCTTATCATCAGACTTAAGAAGATCATCTTTATTTTTAAACGTTTTATGATAATTTAAGTCCAATGAATCAATAGTGATTAACTCATGGTCCACATTGCCTTTTAAGTTTGGAATCAATTCAACTTCCGAAAAAATATCTACGGCCACATTTACGGTGACGGCACCCCCCAAAAAGGAATACAGAGGCCACATATCAAGGGTTCCACCAGCAAGATCAACCCTTGTTGGCGATTTAATAATCACTTGATTCAAAGACATATTTTATTTCTTCGGTAAGGTTTCACTGCTAGTCCCTGGTAACTTATCTTGTATTTTTTCTGGAGTCTTTTCTAGAACTTTTTCTTTCATCTTTGTCATTTCGTTCAATTGCAATTTGTCGATTTCAAGATCTTCAATGATAAAAGGTTCATTAAAAAGATTTGTTCTTGCAATCCTCACATTTTTGTCTAAATCAGCCACTTTCTTCTTAATGGAGTCAGACATCGTCAGCTCAAATACTGTTTTTTTATCTTGATCCAAAAACTGTATTTTGTGGGATAATTTCGTTTTTTTAAATTCAGCATCATTAATGTAATTAAGAACATTTAAATCTTTAATTTTATCCATCATGCCTTTAACTGTTTCCTGCTGAACCTCGATCTTGGAATCCTCTTTAGTTAATTCCCATTTTCCATTATTTTCCACAAAACTCGATTTTTTTAAAGAAGTTTCAAAATCGATATTTTTCACTTTGGTTTTATCTAATGCCAAAAAAGGAAGTTTGGTATCTCTGTATTCATTTAATTGAACAGACTCAAATTTTTTTCCAAAAGAATTATCTACTTTAACAATCAAAAACGGATCATTAATTAACATGATAAAAGAATTGTCCTTATCTTTCACCAGAGAGGCTGTCCATTTTTTATCCAATAAATTCACCTCAATTTGAATTTCAGGCTTTGTCAAATTGTACTTACTTTTTTGGCTTGGGACTTCCGAAGACTCAACCAAGATAGCTTGGGCCATAGTCTCATTGAGTTTAGAAATTGATTCACGGACTTTATTTTGATCCAAAATCCAATTTGATTTTTCAGGACTCAACCATTTAGCCTCTTTATTTACAAAGCTAAATTTATCTTTTTTATTTTTAATCACCACACTTTGAACATTTGAAATCTGATGTCTAAAAATTTTTTTATTTCTCAGATCAAATGATTTTTTTCCAATGTGCCCGGACCAGGAAGAGCTTGCAACAAAGACTTTGCTCTGGCCTGGAATTCGCAGAAATGAATTATTTTCAAAATTCTTTTTATCCGACACTTCCACAGAGGCACTGGCCCCAGCCGTGGTAGAAAGTGTTAATTTGGCAGCTTTCTTATCAAATCCAAAAAATTGCCACTGAATGTCTTTTCCTTCCACCGCCGTTGAAATAGTTTTTTCCTCAACAAGTTGTTTTAACCAAGACTCAACTCCCTCACTATCCCCCATGTCCTGCACGGGTTCTGCCATCTTCCAACCTTCAGAAGTACGGGATAAAGAAATTTTTTCTTTATCCCCTTCGATAAGAATATAATTAATCTGTTCCGGTTTTAAATCTTTGAAAATTTTAGACTGTTCTTCTTTGACTACTTTTTCTTTTTCTTTTCCTTTATATTCTCCTAAGTAGGCATAGGCAGAAAGCAACACGACTACTAAAAATAATATCCATGTTCCTTTGTTTCTCATTTAAAACTCCTTTTAAGCGTTTCTTCGTCTGAACCAAATAACAATTGATGTGATCAACATGATTAATGGTAAGGGAATAATGATTCCAAAATAAAACAAAGCCTGCTTAGCCTGTGAAGGATCTAGTTCTGTTTTACTCAGTTCCTTAGGGCTGATGCTGATTTGATTTTCATCTTTAGCTAATTGAGAAAAGGAATTAGCCACGAGATCTTTGTTCATATTGGCATCAATGAGCTCATTATTAAAAATATCTGCATCTCCGAAAACAACCATTTGAAAATCATGTTTATCAGACGAACTTAATTTTCCTTTAGCAAAAATAACTGAAGTAAAATTACCCTCAGCACTTGGTTTCTTTGCAGATAAACTTTCTAACGATACGGCCGGACCCACTTTTACTAGATCATCATAGGCGATCGTTGAGGGCGCTTGTCCTAATTTTTTAACCGCTTGTGGAAGCAAGAAAAGTGAAACCTGATTTTTTGCAAAAAGCTTGGTGATTTCGCTTTGCGAAGAGTATTGAAAAGCAAAGGTAATTCCTTTTGGCAAGGGAGAATCTGCGACGCTGATAAGGTAGTTATTTTCCATTTCAAGACCATAGGATGTTAACCATTTATCAAGACCGGTATTATTTTTCTGTTCCAGAGCCAGAATCAAATTTCCACCTTTTGCCACAAAATCAGTAAGGGCTTTCAATTCATGCTCTAAGAAACCTTGCATTGGACCGATAATAGCTAAAACATCAGCATCTTCTGGAACTTTTCCCGTCTGTGAAAGGGCGAAGGTTTTGACTTCATAATTCTTGCCTTCCAATACAGTCTTTAATCTTCCAAGGCCCTTTGCTCCTTGAGAATCAGACAAGGAATACTCAGCGTGGCCCTCAGAAAAATAGATCTTCTTAGACTTATCACTCATCACACGGATAAGTGCCTGGGTGATGTCTTGCTCGTCTATTTTTTCAATACTTTGTTTTTTCCCTTTATATTCAAGAAAGACTATCCCTTTACCTTGTTTAACTCCATAGGCTTCTGCCAAGTCAGGTCTTTCATTCACTTCGACAAACTCTAGATTAATCTTATTCGTGTTGTCCTGATATTTTCTTATAAGTTCCCGAAAGGCCTTTCTATTTTCTTCATTCCCATCTTGTTTTTGGGCATAAAAAAATCTAACTTTTAGCTCTTCTGTTAATGTTTTGATGATTTTCAAGCTCTGTTCCGACAAAGAATTCCTTTGCGCTTGAGAGAAATCAAAAGTCTTTACATTCCTTGCGCCCAGAAAGTTCACAACAAAAAGCAAAACAAAAACCAGAATGATCATCACCCCCATGTTCATTCCATTTTTTGTGGTTTTCATTGAAAAAAACTCTTTATAGAATTTTCTATCTACTAAAATAGAAAGACCAAGAAAAACTCCAATTAATCCAAGAAGCACCCAATAGAAAGGGTACCATTCTCTGATAAAAAAACGAGTGACAGCAAATGCCGCCAGAGTGATACCTGCGAATAACAATCCTAATTGACCTAATTTACTCATGATTACCTCCAACGATGAGATTCAACGACTCTCTCATTTAAAAACAAAAATAATCCAATTGTACTAAAAAAATAAATTAACGAATTGGTTCTAATAGTTCCTTCAATCAATCCCGATATATGAAAGCTAAGAGAAATATGTTCTAAAATATCCCTGACCCATTGGGTATCAGCAAATTCAACAGCTTGTGAGATAAACCAAACAGCAATGTTCAGAAGAGCCGAAGTCACGTAGGAAATCAAAATGCTTTCCGATAAACTCGAACAAAATAAGTTCATTGCTGCATAAACTGCCGAAATTAAATAAATACCGAAAAAAGCGATAAGTAAAGGGGCCCAATTCAACTTTGCAAATAAAACCGTTCCCAAAGGGTATAGGAAGGCAATGAAAAAAATCACAAATAGGGCCATCAAAGCCCCAAGGTATTTTCCAACAACAATTTCAAAAGACTTTAAAGGACAAGTCAGCAGCAAATCAAAAGTCCGCAATTTTTTTTCTTCTGAAAACAACCTCATGGTGATGGCGGGAACGATAAAAATTAAAATCAAATTGAGTATCTGCAAATGATTTAAAAAGACAGTGTAATGAATATTCGCCTGCCCTGCAGCCCCAGGCTGCATCATCGACATAGCTCCCATTTGGAAAAACCTCTGCAACTGCATGGTAAAAAGAGCACTTAATATTAAGGTAACAAATGTCATCATAATATAAAAAGTGGGATTTTTGGTAAAGCTTTTAAACTCCTTCATAGCGATGGTAAGCATATTCGACATTTTATATTCCTTTCTCTGAACCATAGGTAAGCTTCAAGAAAACATCTTCTAAATCTACCTTGCTTGGACTTAACTCGATTAATCCAAGTCCATTAGAAACAATCTTAGAAGATAATTGATCAATGATTTCATCATCCCCTTTGTATCCAATTTTCCATTCTTTTTTATTAGCCCCGGAATCCACATCAAGAACGCCAGCTACATCTTTTAAGAGAGATCCTAAATCCTGAATTTCCTTCCTCAACTTGACAAATACACGACCTTGGCCTTTTTCTAAGCTGGAAAGGTTTTGAATTGTATCTTGAGCCACAATTTTTCCCTTATTTATAATGACAACCCTTTCGCAGGTCGCTTGAACTTCAGGTAGAATATGCGTAGACAAAATAATTGTATGTTGGCCCTTAAGTTCTTTTATCAAATCTCTGATTTCGGCAACCTGTTTGGGATCCAAACCCACTGTAGGTTCATCCAATATTAACACTTCAGGATCTGAAACTATAGCTTGCGCTATTCCCACTCTTTGCTTGAACCCTTTTGATAAATTATGAATCAATCTGGTCGAAACAGCATTTAAATTAGTTTTTTCAATGGCACGATCGACAAAGGAATTTATTTTAGTTTTATCCACTTGTTTAAGCTTGGCTACGTATTTTAAATAGTCCCTGACAAACATATCAGAGTATACTGGGGGTATTTCTGGCAAATACCCAATTCTTTTTTTAACTTCAATAGGGTTTTCAAAAACATCAAAACCCGCAATAGATGCGGATCCACTTGAAGGGGCCATAAAGCCAGTGATGATCTTCATTGTGGTTGATTTTCCAGCTCCATTGGGACCTAAAAAGCCAACCACATCACCTTTTTTTATTGAGAAAGTGACATTTTCAATGGCTTTTAGATTTCCATACTCTTTACAGAGTTCTTTGACTTCTATCATTTTCACCTTCCTATGAAACAATATAAATAAATTCGCAGGCAAACACCTGCGAAAAATATTCTCTTGAGAGTTTGTTTTGAAGTCAAGAACTAGTCATTTAAGTCTTATTTTTTTTAAAACCGGGGGTTTTTCCATAAGAAATTTTGTTCATTAGCGAACTGAACTCGTCCCAGTCTATCACCTTTAATAGGCTTAACATAGCGACATTCTGTATAAACTACATCGAAGGATCCATTCGATTTTTCGATCTTTGATTTGCTATATTCAGACACCATCCATTCAATAACCTTAACGATTTCATCATTTGATAACTTATAATTTTTATTTCTTCTTACAATAACGTGGGCGCTTGGAAAATCCCTTAGATGAAACCATAAATCCCATGCCTGGGATTTTTTTAATAATTCCATATTGGATTGTGCATTTTTCCCCATGTAGGCAATAGCCTGCTGGCTCAATTCTAATTTTCTTAAGGCCATCGTCGCAGATTGTACAGGAGAAATTTTATGTTTCGTCAGCTTTTGATTTTCTTCAAAACTTGTATTTTGTAAGTTCTTAATTTCTTCCTTCAATTTTTCAATACGCTGGATGGCCCCTGATCTTTTCTGTTCATAACCCTTGGCTTTATTAAAAACAGTTTCTCTATTCCAATCTTTGGTTTTAGATTTATCTACATATTCTAGCCATTCAAAGGGCAAATTTTCTAAAGAATTGTATTTTAGGAACTCTCCTATTTTATAATAGGTCTCTTCTTTGTTATCTTCCAAGGTCGCCAAAATTTTTTCAATGGCACCTTGTTTTTTTGTTATATTTTTAAGATTTTTTACTTCCCATAATTTCTTTTCATCACGAATTGCCGCATTTTTGGATGAGAATTGCGCTTCCCATTCTTCTTTGAGAACTTGGTGAGATCTGAATTCCTCGGCTTCTGTCATCTTCTCAATTGCAGAAAAATCTCGATTTTGAGGTTTTATCCAAGAGATTTTTTTCTCCTCTGCGGTAACAATTAAATTAGCGTTATTGGGAATAAGAATAACTTCTATTTGATGTTTAGATTCCAAATGAGAAAAATAAAATAAAGCTCGACGTCCCCATTCTGGTTGGTATTCTATCTCCACAAGGGGACGATTTTTTAGATTCGAATTGATAAATAAGGTCACCGGTCTAGGCTTTTGACTTTTAACGACTGGTTGCTTATTTGTTTCATAAAGTAACAACATCGGCGATGGAGATAAATCTATAACCAACCAAAAAGATTTATGCAGATATAATCCAAGAACCAAGCCCCTTTCAAAGGGATACACTTCTTGCAGCTGAGCTGAAATAATTTTGGACTTCAAATATTCAATAATATGATGAAACTCTTGGAAATTAATTGACTTCATTTTCTAGACTATACATCTATCCAGTTTATTAAATCAATGAGGAATGGGATTTCGCCGAACTGGTACAATAGCATCTCTAGAGGTATTCATCAAATGGCTAATCTTTGGAGGCGTTCCCAAGTATTTAGAAGAAATAAATTCAAAATTGTCGCTAGATCAAAATTTAGAAGAACTTTTTTTTAAGGAAAATGCTCTTTTTAGAGACGAGTTTGACAAAATATTCAAAGTTCATTTTCGTGAACCTAAAAATTACTATCACATTATTCAAATAATAAAAAAAGACACTCTCATCTTAAATGAAATTTCAAATAAACTAAAAATGAAATCAAGTGGTGGCGTTAAAAACTACATTGAAAATCTGAAGCTTGCTGGATTTATTCGATCTGTAAATAGTTATTTTCATCCTAAATCTAAATACCCACGATACAAAGTAAGTGATGAGTTCTTACTTTTTTATTTCCATTTTATCGATCCACAAAGAAAAATTTACGAGTCAGATAATGCTATTAATTATTTTAAAAATGACTTAACTAAAAATCTTGATGTCTGGTTGGGATTTGCTTTTGAAAATTATGTGATTAATAATGCGATGTATTTTGCTGAGAAAATGGGATTCTCAGAAAGAGTCAAGTCCTATGGCCCCTACTATGGAAAAAAAGAAAAAGTCCAAGTAGACTTAATTTATGCTCGATCTGATAAAACAATTACACTCTGTGAAATGAAATTTCATACAAGACCGATATCCACAGAAATTATTCCAGAAATAAATCGAAAAATTGAAAAACTGCCATTGAAGCCATCAGAGTCTTTACACAAAGTTTTAATTGCACCTAATGGCGTGTCCCAAGCCCTTCTTGACTGCGAATATTTTGAGGAAATTTTAACCATGAAAGATATTTTTTAAGTTTCCAAATATGGGGCGTATAATATTGATACGGTTCGAAAACCAGCTTCTGCAGGACCTTGGCAAATGTGAATTTTTTTTTTTTAAAACAAGTCCTTTTTAACTAAAAATTCTATTAAGGAGGCCAAAATAGTTCCGATAGTTTTTTCATGAACGATAAACAAGTGCTTATTGAACTTATCATTACCTATCTCAGGGATTCTAGGAACCTTAACGAGACTTCAGCACAGTTTGTTAAAAGAATTAGAGACCAGTTCATCAAGTATTTATTACTTTCGAATACCATTCCTGCACCCGCCTACCGAGAAGTGGTTCAAGACATCGAAGAGGAAGTTATCGAAATCTACCGAAAAAAAACTTACGGTTATCAATCGCTAAAAGAATTCAGAATCGCCAAAATTCTTAAAAACTAAAATACTTCTTTTTCACACAGAGATAGATAAATGGGCCCAAATGAAAATTTATCTGGTAAAAAAATATAACCAAACTCAGTCTCTTCTGGTATTAAATGTTCGAACTGCCATTTAATTTTTACAGTTTTTACTTTTTTCTTCTTCTTTATTAACTTGAGAATAATTTTGTCATTCTCAATTGGATTCAAAGAGCATGTTGAATACATTATCAATCCGCCGGGTTTTAATGCCATATAAGCCGATGCAAGAAGTGAATATTGTCTGATAGCCAATCTCTCACTTTTTTTCAGTGACCATTCAAAAATATCTTTTGCACTTTCAATTAAATGACGTTCCCCAGAGCAAGGAGCATCTAAAAGAATTTTATCAAAGGTTTCAGGCATTTTTAAACCGTAAAACTGGGCATCCCAGCCTTTAACCCAAATAGAATCTCTTTTTTCACGAGAGATGTAATTTTTCACTACTTTTATCAATCTATCCCTTCGCGCCTCTGATAACTCATTAAGTATCAGTTCACCATGGGAAAAAACTTTTTCGGCAAGAATAAGCCCCTTTCCCCCTGGCGCCGCACACATGTCTAAAACTTTATCCGATCCAGATAGAGGAAAATGCTCTGCTGCTAAATAACTTGCAGGATCCATGATGTAATAATCAAGAAGGTGACAATCATCTCTTATTATTTCTTTATGATTTTTCTGAAAAGAATCAGACAACCAATAAACACCCTCTTTAATTTTTTCCAAATCAAAATCATTTTTAGCTGTGCTAAATTGATTTTTTCGTAATACTTGTTTTTCTTTTTTCTGCAAGGATTCCCAAATGAGTGCCCACCGAGAACCATAGATGCCTTCAAAGTAATTGTGGAAATTTGAAAAAATAAAGTCTCCTAATTGATATCTAATTAAATAATTCTATAGTGGTGGAAAAGTACAAATAAATTCAGATCCCTGACCCAGTTGACTTTTTAATTCTACTTTACCGTTGTGAGAAATCATAATGTGCTTCACAATGGCTAGGCCCAAACCCGTCCCGCCCTGATCTCTAGATCGGCCTTTGTCTACTCGATAAAATCTTTCAAACAACCGATCATGGTGTTCTTGTTGAATTCCAGGTCCATCATCAATAACTCTAAGAAGGGTATTTCCCTCCACGTCCTTTTCCCAAATGACCTGAATTTTCTTGTTATGAGGAATATATTTAATGGCATTCATAATTAAATTTTTTAAAATTTGCTCCACTTTTTGCGCATCTGCGAAAAAAGAATCTACCCCACTTTTTATAATAATGACCTGTGATTTTTCTTTCGCAAAGAGTGATAAGTCAGAGACTACCAAATCAGTTATCTGAAGTGGCACAATTCTTTCCAGCTGTAATTCACCATGGGATTCAAGTGAAGACAAAGTCAACAAGTCATTAACCAATTCAATCAACCGAGTCACATTTCTAGAAATGATATCAAGAAAAGTACTGGCCTGTTGCAACTGACCATTCTTTAAATCTTCCTTCAACGTATCTACATAGCCTTTAACCGAGGTTAATGGAGATCTTAATTCATGGGAAGCATTGGCAACAAAATCGATTCGCACTTGTTCGAGCTTTTTCAGATCCGTAATATCATGGAACACACCAATAACGCCATAAATTTCATTTGATTTGGTTTTTCTTAATGGAGTAAGAGATACTAAAAAATTTCTATGATAATGATCTAATACGGTTTCCATTTTCATTGTAGATTTTTGAGTTTGTCCAGTTAAGAAAACTTTTTTAAATGAATCATAAACATCGGGAGTTCTAAAAATATCAGTTAATTTTAATTGTCCCATTGCCATTTTTTCAGAATTTAAAAACAAAGTAGCGAATCTGGAGTTAAAGAAAATAACTTTTTCTTCAAGGCTTACATTAATAAGTCCTTCTTGAACCGAACTCATAAAGGCTTGCATCTCTTCACGCTCCCTGAAGAGCTGATCTTTTCGTTTTCTTAATTTTTTTTGTAATCGATCCAATCCTTGTTCTAAGGCTGAAAATTCACCCATTTGCTCTTCTGTCAAATCTTCAGATATAAAATCCAAATCGGGATTGTTTTTCCGATCAGAAACCCTGAGGGTTTTAAGATAAAGTTTGTAAATTGGAAAAGTAAAAACGTAGGAACTATAAATAGAAATAAATAAAGATCCTAAAGAAAAATAGAGAGCTGAAGAGAAATGATTTGGAAAAAAAATTAACCAAATCCAAAACAATAAATTAAACGAAATACACTGCACCAGAAAATACTGACTATAGATGCGCCAGGGGTATCTTTTTAAATTAATTGAGGTCCAACCTGACTCGATAACCCACTCCTCTGATTGTTTCGATATGCTCGCCCCATATACCCAATTTTTTTCTTAATCCAAAAACGTGAGTATCAATGGTTCTACCAATGACATTGATACCCTCTCCTTGGATATTTTCAATTAATTTTTCTCGAGTTAAAACTCTTCCATGATTTAAGATCATCAAAGAAAGTAATTTAAATTCACTGGGAGTTAGATGTAACTTCTGATCCAGGATCTTCACCTCGTAGGTTTTAAAATTAATTGTCAAATCAGAAATTGTCATTTGCTCATCAGCTTGGGGTGTCCCTGCCATCAAGGCTCTTCGACAAATAGCCTTGACTCTAGCCATAAATACCTGGGGATCAAATGGTTTAGCTAGGTAATCATCCGCCCCTTTATCTAACCCCAAAACAATATCTTTAACTTCTGTCTTTGCAGTAACCATCAAAATACTGGAACTTGGATTTTTTCTTTTGATAACCTCAATAAAATCAACCCCGCTCATTCCCGGCAGCATCCAATCCAACACAGTCAAATCAAAGATATTATTTTCTAACGCCGCTACGGCCTCCATGGGGCTTCCACACTCAACAACTTTAAAACCATGACGCAATAAATGAAGGGCCATCAATTCTCGAATTTCTTTTTCATCCTCTACGATAAGGATTCTAGCCTGCACCCTTGCCACCATGTCTTACGTCTTCTCCGGTACAGGCAAAAATAATATCTTCTGCAATGTTCGTTGCATGATCTCCTAACCTTTCAAAGTTTCGGGCAATCAAAATTAAATCCAAACTGGCGTCCACATCCTGAGGGTTCTTCTTCATATGCTCGCATAAATCATGAAAAACTTTATTTTTTAAATCATCCACATCATCATCCATCAAGAGGATTTGACGAGCCTGCACGTGATCTCCACGCACGAAACAATCTAAAGATTCTTTGACCATCTTGCGCACAAATTCAGCCATTTGAATAATCATCACCACTTGCTCTAGGGAGTTTCGATTTAAATAATCACTTGTTGTATAAGCAATATTTGAAACTTGGTCACCCATACGCTCTAGATCTGTGTTAATTTTTAAAATCGATAAAATAATTCTTAAGTCTTTGGCCACTGGACTTTGTTTGGCTAAAATATTTAAACAGGATTCATCAATTTTAATATGATCCTCGTTAATTTTTTGTTCAATTTGATGAATGTTTTTCAGTGGATTCACGCTTCGCGTGCTTATGGCTTTAACAGCATCGAGCAAAGCTAATTCAACACTTCCCCCCATTATTAAAATTAATCTTTTCACCTCATCAATTTGTGAATCTAATGCTCTTTCCAATTCTTACCTTTTCCTTCTTCCGACAAACATTACCTTCTTATACACTTAGACCTCTATCATTTCCTAACAAAAAAAATTGAGAATCAATAAACTTCATCCATAACTGAGAGCGTCGGCAGCTTCTTAGCATGTACTTGAAAAGTCTTAGAACTTTTCAAGTACGAGCTTCATACTAATTCCTATTATATTTAGAGCCTGTCCCCAAAAGGTCAGATACAAGGCGTGATTCCGTCAAATAATTCGTGGAGGCTTACTTTTTGTAAGTTGGAACGAATTTTTTGGCGGTCCAACGAAGTAGATGACCTTTTAGGGACAGGCTCGTTTAGAATAATTGCCTTACCCCAACAAAAGCAAATTCTTTTTCAGGTGAATACTTTGAATGATTCTGCCCATAGGAAGTAAAACTGTAGCCAAGAAATCCTGATCTGGCATCCTTTGTTATTTCGAAAAACGCTTGATAGGACTTAATTTCGTCCTCTTTTTGAGATAAATTAGGATCGAAAAAATCTCCTTTGAAAAGAAGGGATTTATCTTCGCCAACTTCAAATTTCAACCATAAAGATCCCCCCTCTCCACTAATCACTTGCTCTGGGAAAGCCGTGCTATCCCAGCCTTCGGCCCGATGATATTGCGACACACCTATGGCTGCGTCTTGGGTTCTTAATGCCTCTAAACCCATTTTAAGAAACCCAAAGTTCCATCCAAGCTTCATGATCCATCTTTCTTTGAGATTGAATGGTTTTTCATAATCATCATAAGACCCGTCCATGTACATTATTCCTAAATTAAATACAGAATCATTATAGTCCAAAACTAAATAATTATCTTTTTGATTTCCAGACTCTTCTTTCTTGTTTTCTTCTCCGTTGGATATACCCATACCTATGGACAAAAAATCTGAAAAAAGATAATGCACTTCGATCCCTAAATCCGCATCGGGCAGATACTTAAAACGCCGAGATGCCATCTTGAGTTCATCAAAAAAATCGTAGTTATAAATCTCTGAGTCATTTTCATTGATAAAATTACGAAATAAGCCATATCGAAAAAACACTTCCTGGCCTTCTGAAATCCATTGATAGAACACTTTTGCAAGATCCGCAGGAAGTTTTTGATTAAAATTATCACGTTCAGAAGATAACTGAAGTTCGATAAAAACAGAATTTTGCCCATCCAAAGTGGCATCTACGTTCAATAGAGTCGATGGCAAGACAAAAGCCACTTGCCCTCTTTTTGCCGAGGGCTTTGACGAGATTTTTGTAAAAACATTGACCTCCCCACCCACATCCATTGTTGCACCAAAGGACATCCTGCTGGCAAAAAAACCCAACACATAAACAAAAAATAATTTTCTCATATCCAGAAGAGTGCCTGATTGCTTTACAAGTAACAATAGATGATAGATGATGTCATGGAATGTCTAAAATATTATCTGCAATTGATATTGGCTCTAATGGAATAAGAATGATGATCGCTGATGTTATTCAGAATGAGAATCAACCACCTTTTTTGAAAGAAGTTAAAAAACTAAGATCCTCTATCCGCCTAGGGAAAGAAGTCTTTCTAGATCAACCTATCTCTGAATCAACGATCCTTGAGTCTATCGAAACTTTTTCTCATTTTAAAACCATGAACTTAAAACACCATGTTCAAAATTGTAAAGCCGTAGGTACAAGTGCCTTAAGAGAAGCTAAAAATAAAACAGAGTTTGTTGAAAGAATTGAAAAATCCACTGGAATCAAAATCGATATCATTGATGGTCACGAAGAAGCCAATCTTATATTTTTGGCCGTCAGCAAGGAGCTTCATCTTGATTCAAGTGCCCATATTTTGATCGATATTGGTGGGGGCAGTGTTGAAATCACTTTCTGCGAAAAGGGAAAAATGATGGACTCTAAAAGTTTTCCCATGGGAACTGTCAGAATTTTAGACCAGCTCATCAAACGAAATCTAAAAGAAGATAATTTAAAAATTGTTATGGGAGACTTTATTTCTCCTTTATCCACCTATATTGGCAATCACCCGCTACACAATTCGTTAGCCTCTGCAATTGGCACTGGTGGAAATTTAGAGTGCATGGCTCGTTTAAAATTAGACCTGTTAAAAAAAACTCCCAACTCTTATGTCACTCTTCATGAACTTGTAGAAATGAATCAGAAAATTAAAACCTTATCTCTGAGTGACCGTGTGGAAAAGCTCAACTTAAGGCCAGATCGCGCCGATGTGATCTTGCCCGCCATTTTGATTGTGAAAACCATTATGAGACAGGCTGGCGTCAATAAAATTATTATCCCCTCCGTAGGACTTAGAAATGGAATTCTTTGGAGCATGATTTAAAGGAGAATGATTTTAGGGACCATTCTTAAAGAACCTCGCTCTAAAGTAAATCCATTTTTTGCCGATACTTTTCTCATGGGAATGCTAGATAGATATAAAAAAAAAGGTGGCTTTATTCAATTGCTAAATTTATTAGAGACATCTAATAAAGCAAAGCAGGATCAGTTTTTAAATCTCATCCATCAAGAGAATTCACATTGGGAATTAGCACTTAAAAAAAGAATTCTCAGTATTGATAAAGTGACCTCTTGGGAGAAAAGTACCTTATCGGAAATTATCTCCAGAATTCAGCCTCTCACTCTCGCCGTAGCCTTGCGCCACTATTCAGAAGAGAAAAAGGCCGAAATCTTAAATGTTCTTACCCAAAGCGAACAACGAAAAATTCAAAATCTCGTCTCTGAAACGAATCCCACTCCTGCAGAAATTGGGACCTGCATCGCAAAAATCATTTCGGAAGTCCGCACTTTAATCCAACAAGGAATCATCAAACTAGAGAAAATTGATCCTGAAATAGCTATCCCAGATAATATAGAAGATCAACTCAATCAAAAAAGCCAAGGCCATTTCCCTGAAAATCCAATCCCAGGAGAAGTGACGTCAAATTCACAAGCGACCTCCACCTCCGAAGGTGAACCTGAAACAAGTCTTGATTTCAGTGGTGCCAATCGCCACAAAAAAACCAAGGATGACAAACACGAGGAGAAAGCAGATTTTTCAAAAACAGATTCGTCAAAAGATGAATTAGATTTCTTAAAGAGAAAACTTAACAGTGTTATTCAAGAAAACACACATTTGAAACAAGAACTAGCCTTACTAAGAAACAAGCTGGAGCAGATTAAAAAAATTGCTTAGGCAGGGGTACTCCTAGGCCCTTAGGGTCAGTATCCCAATTAAATCGTTGATTTCATACCTAATTAAAAATATGACTAGTGACGCAATGAAGTTATTTACTCAATTACATTTTTGTATTCAAATTTCTTTTTGGTTTTTAAATTCCTCACCTTTAATTGCTAGTAATATCGAACCCTTCTTTATTAACCAAATAATTGATTCTAAATCATTTGCATCACCAACCTGGAATAAAAAATTAAACATAAATAGCGTTTTTTTAATAAAAAACAACACCTCTGGTGATACCATAGGCTTGGCCGAACTTAAGAAAGTTGAAATTCTTGAAAATGGAAAATATCAAAACATTTTCTATCTGCAAAAAGTATTTGATAATCAAATCATTCAGGTTGGTGACGAGTTAAATGAAATAAATCTAACAACCTATAACGAAAATTATAAAGGATCCACCGAACTCCTGGTGAAAAAGACAAAAACCAATGTTTCTTCCCGATACAAGCCCCTATTCACCCAAGGAGTTGTCGCCGGTGAAACCGCGGAGCCTCTCGAAAAAGACGAGTTTTTGATCACTTATTTAGGTCAAATTTACTATGGTTTTTATCCTTATTGGACCCTGGGAACGACGGCTCCATTAAATGCCGCTGGAGGTATTAATTTTTCTTCCAAGATGAGGCTTCTTTCTACAGAGAAAAATACCTTAGCTACTGGTTTAAGCTTTGCTCGCATACCCAATACAGATCAAAGCACTTTGAATCTAACTTTTCTGTGGGATTCTTATAGTAACACTTCAATGATCACTCACAATTACTTAAGCCTTGCTGTTTTATCTTATGATAAGGCGGCTGAAACAACAGCCATTAAATCCTTTGCATCGAGCTCCATACAATCGGGTTATGAATTTATTTTACCCAGCTGGGATAGAATACTGCTTGGTCCAAACTATAATTTCGAAAGAAAAAGCATTGGCGGTTATTTTTCCTACGTCAAAGTATGGGACCGTTTGCATCTCTATTTAAGCTTAAATACGATCGACATCAGAACCCTAAAGTGGTCCTACACTGAAGGTTATTATTTTTTTCTTGATCTGTACTGGAGATTTTAATACTAACAACTAGTCATTACAAGAATAAGCGCTAATGGATACCTTGGTTCCAACGGGAAGTTTTTTGTTAAACTTAATCACTTTCCCCACAATCTCATGACTTACTGATGGGTCAGAAGTAGAAACAGTAACCGTTAATCCTTCTGGAGTTGAACATTTAATTGCAAAGTTATCAACGATAGGACCTGTGACCTGATCGAAAATATTTTGCAATTGTTGAGTATAATCATCACTACAAACATCTCCCAAAACCATCGCTACTGGCGCGAGTCCCTTAACTTTTCTTTCCGTGTTAATGAGCGATTGAGCTGCTTTTCGAGCATTGTTATATTCAAATCCGTAAGATCCCTTTACCACATTTAATAATTGCTGTGATTGAAGGGGCAAGCAGTACTCATCGGCCACAATGATGGGATGAATACCAAAATTTTTACTTGGATATTGAGTACGTATATTTTGTGGTAACTGCCTTCCTAAATCCAAGTCAGTCAAGGCATAAGACCCAAGACTCGCGTACAATTGACTTCGCTCATCTTCATCAGATAAGAAAATAATCTGCAAGTCAGCCTCATCTCTTAAAAACGAATCAGGATTGTTTTTGACTACTATATTAGCCGCGTAAATACCCCTTTCGTCACCTGAAGGGCAATTCTGACTGTATTCCGTATCATAACTTGATTCACTTAAAGATCTTCCACCTGCAATCCAATTTCTAATAAATGTTTCACAGTCTTGTGTTTCTTTTCTTTTTACAGCTTGGTTAAAAATCTCGATTTTTTGACTTAAATTTCCATCATCTCTTGATAAAAACTTCTTACCACTGGACATGGTAATTAATTTTCCATCTTGTAAAGCTCCGTTTTGATTGATCCCTCTGGCACCATTTTCTGGAGAAGAAATATCTGTGGTTGTAAAAGCTATTCGATAATCTACAGATTTTTTTTCTAGATTATTAATAAATTGCCCAAATCGAATTGCCATTCGTTCTTGTTCATAGGACATGGAAGCTGAATTATCAGTTACAATTAAAATATCGACCTTACCGCCATCTACAACATAATCCTGTCCGGGATAGACGGGTTTTCCGTTTTGTACCACGCAAGATTTATCCTTTTCACAATCAAAACTCTGAGAAAACTTAACGGCAGAACAGGCTCCCAAAAAATAAGCTCCCATAAAAATTATAAATGTTGCAATTTTGTTTGCCATCATCAAAGGCTCCTATCCTTTGATATAACAAAATCAATACCAAAAGAAATCAAACCTAATGAAGATCAGCTCAAATCCAATCCCCTAAGACAAATAATGGCACTTTTCGAACAATTTTGAGACACTTTATTGCCTCTTTCTTCTTTTTGTGGGGATAGGGGTTTAATTGGATTCAGGGTCATACTTCCATTGCAGGGCAAAACGGCTGTTTAGGTAGCCAACTTTTTGCATTATTTTAAGCTTAAAATACTCCATG
>JAFLCC010000019.1 GCA_017302835.1 Deltaproteobacteria bacterium
TTAAACTTGAAAAAGTAGACATGATTCAACAACTAGAACTTGACTTGTATGCAGCTTAGAAAATAAAAATAAAAAATCATTCTGGAGTATTTCTAAAAAGTTTCTACCAGAAACGGGACGCCATCGATAGTACTGGTGGTGCGCCATTTCAGGCCACGCTTATTATCGGATCTGGGGCGAGTGTTTGGACCGTGACCAATGCTGGTGGCGATTGCACGGGCTCTCCTAGTCCGGGAACTGTGTGCGCTGACGGCACAATTTATGCGGGCCTCAGTCCCGATGCTGGCGGAGTCAAAATGTTTACGACCCGTTGTGACTTTGGCCAATCCTGGGACGGTTCAAATTGCACAGGAGCCCGATCCACCTTGAGTTGGAATAACGGAGTCTATGCTGCAATTACCACAGGCTATACAAGTTCCTCCACTGGCAAATCAAACACTGCCAGCCTAGCGGCCCTGGTTGGTGGGCCTGCTCCGTATATTGCGGCACAAAACTGTGAAAATCTAAACGTCAACGGCAATACTGACTGGTACTTACCTGCCACTAATGAGCTTCAAGTGCTCTATTCAAACCGAACTGTCATTAGAAATTTTGATGTGAGTGGCGTTCGATACTGGTCATCGACCGAAAATAGTGCCAATATGGCCATGATGGTTTACATGCACACAGGCAGTACTTCGATTACGTCAAAGGATCTCTCCTACTATGTTCGCTGCGTGCGACGGTGAGCGATGGCATGATTTTTCCAGTTTAAATACGAATCCCAGAAGTCTGGAGCGGGAGCGAACTTTTGTGTTGGAAGTTTGAGAGCCAATACCCATAGAACGATGAAGAAAGTGATAAGTCGCGCAGCCTTCTTTGAAGGCAAAAAGACGTGCAGAAGTATTCTTGGTTCATGCCACCGGTTTTTTTTGCTTCGGCTATATCTTTTACTTCAAGTTAGCTTGCGCAAGTAAACGCGCCATTCTGATGGCACAACTTTAGCCGAAAAGTAGAAAACAAAAAGCAAAGTAAAAATAACTACTACGTTCGTATTGCCAAAAAAAATCATGAAGCGACTTCGATTTTCACTTCGGCGCCGGGGTAAAGGGCAGCCAGAAATTTAACAAGTCTATCAATCGTAAACTCATCAACATTATAACGAAGGATTTTGCTAATGATGGCTTCTTCTGTGCCGACTTTTTTTGCCAAAGCCTTTTGAGTGATTTTTGTATTATTCTTGAAAATGACGGACTGATCACAGATGACCCAGTCAGTAATGGTTGGGTCTCTTTGCCATCAAATCCAAAACAATGGAAAATCAAAACAAGAAGACCACCAATTTATAGAAATTAGAGTACAAAAACAGAAGAAAATAAAATATTTTCTTTCAAATTCATAAAATAAGTACCTGAAAATTCTTGTTGTTTTCAGTAAGTGACGTTTATTGCCCAAGTGTACATTTCTCTACATGCGACAAATTTGAAGTATTACTTTATATTATTGAATCTAAGGTACCGTTGGTTGGAAACCATGGGAAATAAATCCCAACCACTTTGCAACGGTAATTTAATAACAACAAAAGGAGAGAAAAACAATGAAAGCAGTTTTTTTATTAACAATATTATTGTCAGCAATGTCGTATGCACAAGGTAAACAATTTAAAGCTATGTGCGAATTTGTTAATGCAGATAATACAACCGCTACCTTTTTCGTAGCATTTAATGACGTCTCTGAACTGAAGGCAACTTCTTTAGTAATAAAAGGTAAAGAAATGATTAGAAGTGTGCCTGTTAACGTATATTGGAACCATAGGGATGGATATGTTATACAACTAATTGGTATGCCTAGTGGTAGTGATATAACTGAAATGTTAGTTCAATTAGATACATTCAAAATCTACAAAAATGGTTCAAAGACACCAACAAATAAAGGAGTTGATTGTAATTTTGAAGAAATTAAATCTAGTTCTGGTGGACAATCTTTCAATTTTTAGGAACTAATAATAACAGTAGTTCCAAGGAAGAAAAATTAAAGCTAACTAATTATCTTTCTGAAAAAAACGTGACTAAAATTACTTTTGCCATGAGTTATTTCAGAATTGCCATAATTGGTTCATTAATCACAAAATATTGCGATCTTCGCAGCCTGCTTTTTTTAAAGAATCAATTTGAAGATCAAGACTCTGCGCTAGTGTTGAGATTCTGGCGTAGCCGATAAACATAAAACTCCCGTGGCTATCAGCCAAAGAGTTTTAAAAAGGTAACCATAGAGCAATTAGCAATTCTTGCAGATAGGGGTTATAGGACGGGTTTTGAGACTAGTAAATCCCCATAACATAAAGGAATATGTTACGAGGTTTTGACTTTTTAAAAGCTCCACAAACGCGCATTTATGACAAGAGCTTGACTTATTAAAGTACCATAAGTATACTTGTTATAGTTGGAGGTTGGCATGTCTCAATTAAATTTCTACGTTCCTGATGAAATTGAAGAACAAATTAAAAAAGCTGCAAAAAAAGAGGGGAAATCTATCTCTGCCTTCTTATCTGAGCTTGTTAAAGCTAAATTTAAACCAAAAACTTGGTCCGATAGTTTTTTTTCTGAGCTCGCTGGCGGTTGGGATGGCGATGCCCCAGAAATAGATCGACCTAAACCACAAGGGCGCGACAACTTATGAAATATCTGTTGGATACAAATATTTGTATCGCCTTATTAAAGAACTCCGATTTAACAATAGTTAAAAAACTTAAATCGCTAACTCCTGACCAAGTTGTTATTTGTAGTATTGTTAAAGCAGAGCTCCTTTATGGAGCTCGAAAAAGCCAATCTGTTGAGAAAAACCTATCCCTATTGTCTAAATTTTTTAACCAACTTGAAAGCCTTCCATTTGATGACTCTGCAACTGATTATTACGGAACACAAAGATCCATTCTGGAAAAAGCTGGCACAACGATTGGCAATGCCGACCTTCTAATTGCAGGCATTGCCTTAGCTCACGATCTTACCGTTGTGACCAGAAATCAAAATGAATTCATTCGAGTTCAAAACCTAAGGGTCGAAGTTTGGTAGCGACTGAAATCTCTTTAGGCTGCCTTATTGTCCGAACCCGTTTTTTCCGAAGCTATGAAATGTGGTAAATGGATCACAAATCTTGTGTGGTGAAAATTCTCGACATAAATTTCACCTAAATGGGTCTCGATGATTTGTTTTGCCATCATCAGTCCCAAACCTGTTCCCTTTCCTAGTTCTTTGGTGGTCAGACCTACTTTAAAAAGAGTTTGTCGGATTTTATCAGGAATGCCTTTGCCACTATCAGTAATTGAAATCTCTATCGTTTGGTTGACATCTTTTACCTGAACATGAATCCATTTTTCATCTAGATTCTCAATGGCATCGACAGCATTAGAGATTAAATTAACCAAAACCTGAGAAAGCTGAGTTGGATTTCCGTTGGTGTGTAAATTTTTATCTAGACTTTCTAATTGAAAGGTGACCCCCTTCTGCTTTACCTTTAACTCAACAAAGAAATAACTTTCTTCTATTAACTGAAACACATTTATTTTTTGAAAATCGGTAGGGCTACTTTTTCTGGCTAATGTTTTGATACTGGCCACGATTTTTTCGACGCGATTGACTGATTTTTTTACTTTGTCCATTGTTTTCAAAAAGTCTTCTCTTTGAAATTGAAACTGAAGATCTTGGTAAGATTTAATGAGCCTATCTACATGAAAAACGATAATAGTTAAGGGGTTTGAAATATCGTGAGCAATATCAGCAGATACCGCTCCAATTGTAGCCAATTGAAATTGATTTTTTGCTACTCTCAAATTTTCAATCATGATGTTGAACTCATCCTGTAATTGTTTGAATTCATCCACTCGCGAGAGTTCTAAGTTATGTTCCAAATCACCCCGGCTCACTCTTGAGAACATATTTTTCAATATTTCAATGGGTTGTAATAACGATTTTGCTTGCTTTGCCATGAGGACAGATAAAACACCAAATAGAAACACACTAAGTGTCATTAAAAATAACCATAAATAAGATCTAAGGTCTCTAATTTTTTCATCGAATTTAATTTCGAATTTAGTGACTAACTCGTTTGATTTGTTTTCAATTTCTAAGGCTTGAATTTGGAGAAGTTTTCGGTCGTTTAAGAGTTTAAAATATAAAGTCATAGAGTTGGAATAGTTGTCAAGGAGTGTGAGTTCTCGATGGCCAATTCGCCTGTCTTGACTCATATTATCTTTGAGCTGATAAATGACTTTATATATTCTATCAATATACTGATCTTCTTGGCGGGCTAGGAAGTCTTTTTCATGTCTTCGCAATTGCAAATATTGAATTAAATAGAGATCTTTATTTTTCCCTTCCAGTTTGTTTATATAAGATTCTAGTTCATGAATGCTGGACCTCCAGCTTCCTTCAAGTCCCCAATCTTTATAACCAAGCTTAAAAAAAATCTCCCAAATTTTATTTAGCGTCTGATAGTAGTCATCTTCAATTTTTCTAAACTCAATAATTTCTTTCTGAAAATCAATGGATACCTGATCAAAGAGAATCTCTTGATTTCTCATGATTTCAAAATGTGATTGTCGAACTTTATCTAGGTAGAGGGATTTTCCAGATTGAAAAAATTTTTCATTATGAACTTCGCTAGCAAGAAATTCTCTGCCATTTATTTTTTGATTCATAAATCCGTCGCGAATATGTTCGAAAGACTCATTCATGTTTCTAAGTTGATTTTCTACACGAAGAAGCATCAAAAACACCAAGGTGAAGATGATCAAACCCACAAGTTGTACGAAAGCAAATCGAAAAACAATCTCATTGTAGAAACTTTTCTTATATTTTGTAAAATAAGAATTAATCATTTCTTCTCCAAAAATAGGATCGGTCAATTGCAAGAGAACTTAACTAGACGAAGGCCTCATCTAGACAATCAACAAAGTGCTCAGTAAATTTTTGACTCTCTAGAGATCGGCATTAGTATAATGAAGATACAGGTCCTAAATCTAAATTATTTTTGGGGTTAGTCATGAATTCAGCTGGGGAAGATGGAAAAACAAAAGCAATCAAAGCTGCGAAGGCTTTTGAATTCTATGTTCGCGCGGTTTGGCCTTTCCATCGCTATTTTGCCCTCAATAAAATCAACAAAAGATGTCAGAGATGTGCGGCTTCCGAAAGAATGATTCCCTTGGATAGCTCGGGGCTTTGTAAAAAATGTCTTGATTTTTCAAAGTCCTCAGATCGAGAGTCCGTAACGGTAACAAGCTCTAGAAAATCCAAGGAATTACAGGACAAAACACTTTTTCAGGAGTTATTAAGGACCTATCAAGGGGCTGGAAAAGGACAGTATGATGCCCTTGTGATGTACAGTGGGGGTAAGGATAGTTCTTATTTGATTCGAAGGATTCAAGAGGAATTCCCACAATTAAGAGTGTTAGCCTTTACCGTTGATAATGGTTTTATGAGTCCTGTGGCCAAGGAAAATATCGAGTTTTTGATTCCTAAATTAAAAGTGGATCATCTTTTTCTTAAGCCAAAAAAAGAATTATATATCAAGCTGTTTAAATATGCTCTGACTCATCTTAATGAAGAGGGAAGTTATGGGACAGTGGATTTCAGTGATGGGGAGCTGATGTTGGATTTGGCCCGAAATATAGCGGCAGAAAAAGGGATACCCTTGATTCTTTGTGGATACTCCAAATACCAAGTACAAAATGGCTTAAAATTGCAGAATTTTGAGTCCCCCCGTGAACGTGAATTCTCTGATCGCACTGAAACCGCGAAAATTCCTTTAAAGAATATTTTTAACCCAGAAGAGTTGAAATATAGGTGGCAGGGTTCGCTGTGGCCAAAGGCAAGTGTGGCTCGATTGCTGTTTCCCCTTTATTGTTGGGATTTGGAAGAAGCAGAAATTTTAGCTAAGGTTCAAGAGTGGGGACTGACCAGTCCCAAAAATTACAGTCCCATTGTAACGAACCATCAGCTGATACCCCTGTGTGGGGTGGTGGATGTTCATCAGAATGGGTACAGCAGTTTTGAAAATGAGTTTTGCCGCATGATCAGAGAAGGAAAAGCGGATAAAGACCACTGGCAAAAAGTATTTGAATTTTTAGAATACACTTCTAAAACAGGCTTATTTGTAAGATCCACAGTTTTGGAATCTTTACAACAATTAGGGCTATCTATAGAAGATGTAGGAATTAAATTTTCCTAGAGATCGAGGGCTTATGGATCAAAATGAAATTAAAATCAAAAAAGGAACGGTTCTGATTTACCGTATCTTTGATATTGCTGAAGAGATTAATATATCACAGGTGGAGGCTATTCTTCGTGATAATCGAGGCCCCGATAGATTCAAAGTTCCTAAGTACATTGATCGTGCTATTGAAATGAAAAAACCTCCTATTACTTTTGGATTAGGCGATGAAACGATATGGATTCAAGGAAAGAGCTTAAAGGCGGAGGTCTTGGTTAAATTGAGGGACTTTGGCGTGCTCTCCATGATTTATCAAATTCACATAGAGCCTTCGACAACTTGGAAGCAGCTGATTGATCTGGCTGTCGGTTTAGAAGAAGGTTCAGAAATTGACAATTTAGCCAAGCAGCAGGCAAAAGAAATTACCAATGCTATCAGCAATACCTTAAAAAAGGAAAGTCACTGGAGTGGTTTTGAAGATTATATTGTTTACTTTATTGAAGAGTTTGAAAATAATTTAACAGTAAAAGAATTTTTAGAAAAAGCGGATTTTCCTTCTTTGATAAGTGCTGAAAATCAAGTCAAACTTTCTGAGTCCACTAAAAATTCCCTCGCCGATTCTATTTATCAGTACAGTGAAAATGATGTCACCATCGTAGAGTGGAATTCCGCCCTGGTGATAGAGCCTGGAGGATCCAGAGATATTCCAGATATTTTAGAATTTTCTGTTACGCATCTGATGGAGATGCGCTATTATGATGATTTATTAGATTTAAAGCTGAGTGTTTTGTATGAAGATATTGAAAAAAAAAGAAGTTCCATTTGGACACCTAAATATGATCGAGTTTATGAAGAAGCGAGTTCAAGGTATATCGAGTTTATTGAGTTTTTAGAGAGAGTGGAAAATTCACTAAAAGTGGTTGGGGATTTTTATCTTGCCACCATTTATAGAGGGGCAACGAATCAGTTTCGTCTAAAAGATTGGCAAAATAGCGTGACTCGAAAAATGAACATTCTGGCTCAAGTGAGTAATCTCTTGCAGGGTGAAATGAATATGCGTCGGAGTCATCTCTTGGAAATCATTATTATCTTTTTGATTACCTATGAAATTGTCATGGCAATTTGGAAAAAGTAGAGGTAGGATGAACCATGGGCGCATTTAGTTTAACTCATTTATTAATTTTGGCGGTGGTTCTTCTCATTTTTTTAAAACCAAAAAGACTGAAAGATCTGGGAAGTTCTGTGGGAAAATCAATTAAAAACTTCAAACAAGCTAAAGATGAAATTGAAGTTGAAGTTATTTCTGAAGAAAATAAGAAGACCTAGTTCGCTGAGAATGAATGAAATATAAACATGATAAATAAAATTTGGAATGTTCATAAATTTGGTGGAACCAGTGTTTTAAATGCGGATCGTTTTCGCAATGTCTACAAAATTCTGACTCAGAGTCACTCTCAGCACAAAGAACTTTATTGTAATGATGGGCCTAAAGCGCTTGTAGTTTCAGCAATGAAAGGCGTCACTGATGACTTAATTCAAGCCGTTTTCGGTGCCGAGAAACGGGATGAGGGGTATAAATCTTTATTGCAGAAAATTTGGAACAGGCATCAAAGTGAAATCACATCTCTCATCACAGCGGTTGATTATCGTGAGTCGTTATTAGAAGTTTTAAGAAAAGATTTTACCGAGCTTCATGAAATTTTAAGGGGCGTTTGGCTGGTTCAAAGCGCTTCAAAAACAATTCTTGATCAAGTTTCCGGAATGGGTGAAGTTTGGTCAGCTCAGATTTTAAATGCTTACCTAAAGTCTGAAGGAAGAAAATCTCAATGGCTCGATGCCAGAGACGTTTTAAGCGTCAGTTCTTCGGGAGTCCGGGTCATTGTGAATTGGGAAAAATCCAAAACACAATTAGAGTCTCAACTAGAAAAATTAAATTCCGAGGAGGAGCTTGAATTTTTGGTGATCACTGGCTTTGTCGCTCGGGAAGAATCGGGAGCTGTGACCACTCTGGGGAGAAATGGTAGCGACTACTCGGCCTCAATTTTTGGCGCTCTTTTTCACTCTCAAGAAATAATTATTTGGACTGATGTCGACGGGGTGCTATCTGCAGATCCCCGATGGGTGCCAGAAGCCGTGCTTCTTGATGAAATGTCGTATTCTGAAGTCACGGAGTTAGCCTATTTCGGAGCCAAGGTGGTTCACCCAGCAACCATGGCTCCAGCTATTGAGTTGTCTATTCCCATTTGGATTAAAAATTCACTAAAACCGGAGGGACGTGGGACCTGTATCCATAAGGATGCTAAATCAGATCGACAAGTAAAGGGATTTTCGACTATCGATAAAATGTCCTTAATTAATTTAGAAGGAACGGGAATGGTGGGCGTTCCTGGAGTGGCAGAGCGCCTATTTGGAGCTTTAAGATCTGCAGGTGTGAATGTGGTTTTGATTTCCCAAGCCAGTTCAGAGCAATCGATTTGTTTGGCAATTGAGGAATCCCAAGGGCCTCTGGCAAGGCAGGCCATAGAGCAAGCCTTTGCCTTAGAATTTCAAAAAAACTTAATTCAGCCCCTTCAGATAACAAACGACATAAGCATTCTTGCCGCTGTCGGAGATAACATGCAACACACACCAGGGATTGCAGGTCGTTTCTTTACGGCCCTTGGACAGAGTGGAATCAGCGTTCGAGCCATCGCTCAAGGGTCCTCGGAACGAAATATCTCTGCGGTTATTGATACCAAAGATGCCGTGAAGGCTTTGCGTACAGTTCATTCCTCATTTGTACTCCCACATCTGAATATTTCCCTTGGACTTATTGGAACGGGATTGATTGGAAGTACTTTTTTAAAACAACTTTCGGAGCAAACCGAAAGACTCAAAACAAGCAAAAAAATAAATATCCAGGTTCGAGCCATCGCCGATTCTAAAAAAATGTGGCTTTCTGAAAATGAAATTCCCTTACAGAATTGGAAAGAAGGATTCGAAAAATACTCTCAAGCATTGGATTTAAAAAAATTAAGTCATCACCTTCAATCTCATTATATTCCCCATTCAGTGCTTATCGAAGCGACAGCAAGTAGTTCTTTGACAACTCATTATGTAAACTGGTTGAACCAGGGGCTGCATCTGATTTCTCCAAACAAAAAAGCAAATACGGGCTCTTTTCAAGATTACAAAAATATCCGTCTCGCCATGCAAAGTAGCCAGAGACATTTTTTATACTCGACGAACGTAGGAGCAGGTCTTCCCATCATTCAAACTCTGAGGGATTTGAGAGCCACAGGTGATGAAATCGTCGAAATAGAAGGGATCTTAAGCGGGACGCTCTCCTATATTTTCAATGAGTTTTCTGGTTCTTTTTTTTCGAAAATTGTCTGTCAAGCCAAAGAGAAAGGTTACACGGAGCCTGATCCCAGGGAAGATCTTTCAGGTCAGGATGTGGTTAGAAAATTGGTGATTCTGGCACGGGAAATTCAAATTCCTTTAGAAGTGAATGAGGTTGAAGTGATGGGCCTTGTTCCTGAAAAAATGCAAAGTCTAACCAAAGACGAATTTATGGCACAAATTCAAGAGCTCGATGACCAGATGGAAAAGCGGTGGATGGCAGCAAAGGAAAAAAATGAAATTCTCAGATTTGTTGCGAGTATTGATTCTTCTGGAAAAGCTAAGGTTGGGCTTAAAAATTTGCCTTATCATCATGTATTTTCAAAAGTGACGGGAACCGATAACATCGTGCTTTTTAAAACTCGACGCTATTTCCATCAACCCCTGGTGGTTCAGGGACCTGGAGCTGGCCCTGAGGTGACTGCTGCCGGCGTTTTTGCTGATCTCTTGAGACTTTCACAATATTTGGGAGCTCCCTTATGACCCGCGCCCTTGTCAGGAAAGCTGCGAAGAAACCTGGGAAGCATTCTGTGAAAAAATCTTTGAATAGCGCAACAGCTTTTGCTCCTGCAACGGTGGCCAATGTCGCTGTTGGATTTGATATTCTTGGCTTTGCTATTAATGGGCTTGGTGAAACTGCCTGTGTCGAGAAGATTCCGTCTGCAAAAGTCATTCTGAATCCCATTGAAGGGTATCCTGAGATTCCTCTGGAACCTCATTTAAATACGGCCACCGCTGGTTTGTTAGAACTCATAAAAGATCAAAATTTGAATTTTGGTTTTCGTGTCACCCTGAAAAAAAATATTCCCATGGGGTCAGGGCTTGGAGGTTCTTCGACCTCAGCCGTGGCAGCGCTGGTGGCAGCGAACGCCTTACTAAAAAAGAAATTATCCATGGAACAACTCCTTCATTACGCTCTTATTGGCGAACAAATTGCCAGTCAGTCACGACATGCCGATAATGTAGCTCCTTGTTTGGTTGGTGGAATGGTTTTAATACATCAAAATCAAGGGAAAAAGATTTCTGCGAAAACATCAAACTCCTTTTTTCCGATTAAGATCAAATCTCCCAAGGACTTATATTGTGTGATTGTTTTACCTGAAATTTCCATTAAAACGAGTGAGGCACGCAAAATATTAAGTCCTCAGGTTCCCTTGGCGTCGGTCATTGAGCAAACTCGCAATTTGGCAGGATTTATCTTAGGCTGTGAAAAAAGTGATTTTGATTTAATGGGACTCAGTTTGAAAGATGCAATTATTGAAACTCAACGCTCACATTTGGTTCCTTTTTTTAGCGATATTCAAAAATCAGCCCTCGCTGCGGGGGCCTTAGGTTGTTCTCTTTCTGGCTCCGGTCCTGCGATGTTTGCTTTAGGCAAAGGACCAAGTAAAGCCGTCAAAATTCACAAAGCGATGTTGGCGATGGCTGCGCAAAAAAATCTTCCTATAAAAGGTTCATGGGTTTCTCGAATTTCCAATCGCGGTGCCCGAGTGATTCGAGGCCGAGGATGAAATTTTTTTCCACGCGAGGTCTTGCATTGCCCTGCCATTTATCGGAAGCCATCAGGCAAGGATTAGCTCCTGATGGTGGCCTGTTTGTTCCTAGCCAGTGGCCATCCCCTCAAACTTTTTCTCAAATACTCCATGATTCAAAATGGAAAGAGCTCTCATTTTCTCAATTTGCAGCAAAATTTTTGGAACCTTTTTTTCAGGAAGACCCTTTAGCTGAGCACCTTGAAAAAATTTGTGCGAGAGCGTTTAATTTTCCTCTACCCTGTGTAAGAATTGATGATCACACTCAAGTTTTAGAACTTTTCCACGGTCCCACCAGCGCTTTTAAGGACTTCGGAGCAAGGTTCTTAGCCTTATGTTTTAATCATCTTGAACCGGATCCCAGGAAGCAAAATTCAAAGCGCCAGCCAATGGTTCTTGTCGCGACAAGTGGAGACACCGGCGGGGCGGTGGCCGCGGCTTTTAGCGAATTTACGGATATTCCCGTTTGTATTCTTTATCCCAAAGGTCAAGTGTCACAACGACAGGAACAACAGCTCACTTGTTGGGGAGAACAGGTCAGAGCCTTTTCAGTTGTGGGAACTTTTGATGATTGCCAGCGCTTGGCAAAGGAAGCTTTTTTATCGGAATATTTTCGAGATCACCATCATTTAATTTCTGCTAATAGCATTAACCTGGCACGTTTGTTACCTCAAATGGCCTACTTTGCCTATACAAGTTTAAAGCATAACAGCTTAAAGCATGCCAGCTTAAAGCATCAAAGCCGTTCAGGAGAGGCCAAAGGAGCGCGATTTATTATTCCTTCGGGAAATATGGGCAATGCAGCTGCCGCTCTATGGGCTCAAAAGCTGGGATTTCCCATAGCAAAAGTAATTTTTGCTCATAATGCCAATAGCACTATTCCTGATTATTTTAAAACGGGTCAATATCGACCTCGAGCTTCTCTTTCTACTTTGGCAAATGCCATGGATGTGGGGCATCCTTCAAACTTTGAGCGTATTTTAAATTTATTTCCTGACCGTGAAACTCTCTCAAAAATCAGTGCCGCCTTTTCAGTGACAGATTCGCAAATTAGAGAAACCATCCGTTTTGGGTACAGCAAGGGACAAATTTGGTGCCCGCACACTGCTACTGCGGCCTATGTTCGTTATCACCTTTTGCATGCAGGTAATTTGGATATTGCTGATGATGAAATTATCGTGGCTACCGCCCATCCTGCAAAGTTTGAAAGTATTGTGGAACCTTTGATTCCAGAAAAAGTAAAAGTGCCCTTAACCCTGCAAGCGCTTTTATCTAAGCCTTCTCATAAAATTGAAATTGATTCTAACCTAGAAATTCTGGCAGAAAATTTGAAAATTTGAAAAATTGAAAATATTGAAAATATTGAAAAAATTAAAATTTGAGAAAGTAGAGAAAATGATTCAATGAATACTTTTTTAAGGAAATCAATAAAACGTAAGTTCATCTCCAGTTCTCTGATTCTATTTCAACTGTTTCATCCGGGTTGTATACACACTTCATCTCATGAATATAGAAATATAGAGATTCCTTCTCGTAAAGGACTTAGCGAGCAAAATTTCGGTGAAATAAAAGTAGATAGTGCCATTTATTTACCTTCAAAGTTTCCATTAACTGATTTTTTTAGTCGTTTGAAAAAGGGAGAATTTACTGATGCTTTTAAACGTATTGATCTTGAATACAAACAATCAACTATCAATGATAAGGTATTGGAGCAAATTATAGACAGTGGTTTTATACCAGTTTATGTTGAGATAAAAAATCAAGGGAAAAAACCTATTCATATTGATGAAAAAAGCTTTGCTCTGACAAATTTTGCAAATGGAACAAATGGAACAAGCGGAACAAACGGAAAACAAGAAATCAAGGCGTTCTACTCTGAAACTTTACCCCGGGAATTTACGAAATTTAATACAAGTGCCGCTGCGGCCAATGTGATAAATACGGGTATAGTTATTGTGGGTTTTGCTGCGGTTCTAGCTGGAATGTTAATTATTACGAGTGCTTCGTCCGCAGGAAGCTTGAGCTTCCCCAATTTTCATCCCAATGGCAACTCATCTGATATTAAGGTTTTCAATGATATAACTACAGTTACAAAAGTAAACTATAATTCATTTTTAATAACCTCTTCGGTTCTAAATCCAGGTGAAAGTAAAAATGGGCTTTTATTTTTTTACACTCAAGATTTAGTAGGAATTCATGAATTTAAACTGATTTTTCAGCCAACGATCAACCCCAACAAAAAAAATCAATATTGAGTTGATAAACCTGTTCAGATTTTTGTTTCACGACTTCGGTTTGTGTTTCTTTAATGAGATCAAGTAATTTCTTTTTTAAAATATTCTGGAATTTTAGTTCTGAAGAAAAAATTACAGAAAAGAAGTAATCTTCAGTAGAGTCGAGTTTAGTTTTTTTAATTTTTTCAATGGTTTTGATCCGGTTTAAAATGCTGAATATTTGAAAGACAGGTGAATCTTCTGGAAGATGGAGATTGGGATCTGTTGTCAAATATTTATTGTTTTTACTTTGAACAAGATTCCAGTCTTTGAGCTTATTAATTAAGAGAAAAAGCCTATTTTTTTCAATACCAATTTTATCACAGATAAGTTCTGGATTTTTTGAGTACTGAGGAATTGTAAGAAAAAGATGAATAAGTTGTAATTCAATATTAGTAAAATATTCCCATTTATGGGGCTCGACAGATTCCAGAGAATGACTTCGAATTTCCGATGTTATTTTTAGCTTATCAATACGTATTCTATTGATTTTTTTATTTAATAAGTCACCTCTTTTGGCATTGAGAGCTATTTCTGACTCTCTTAAAAGCAAAAGGAATTCAATTTCATCGAGAGACAGTTTTAAGTACTCACAAGCTGAAAAAAGTTGGTCAGGATTTAGATGAACATGACTATTCATCACTTTCGAAAGATATGTTTTTTGGACTCCGCAATGAATGGCCATTTTTTCAAATGTAAATTTGCCACCAAATATTTGTCGCCTATAGGACATGAAAGCTTTTAAAGCTTTTTTGTAATTATCAAAATCATATAAATTCATAAGTTTACCTTTAGTATAATAAAATCTTATTAATTAGTTAACTAATTAATATACTACCAGAAGTGAAAATGGCAATACTATCTTAGAAACAAAGCTTAACAATATATTTCATAAAAGGAGAAATAGATGAAAAAGGCATTATTAATAATTGTAACACTGATTACTGCAATTTCACAGGCAAGTGTTTATAGCTGTAATATTTCAAGATCCAGTGCTAATAAAGCGCCAGATGTATGGAGTTTTATTTTTGATACAGAAAAAGAAAATAGTAAATTTATCGATATAGACATCGAACAACAGACTAAGGCGGGGTGTGTGGTATTAAGAGCTTCAAAAGTATATTTAAGTTGTGCGTATGGAAGTGAAAAAAATTCAGTGTTTTCTTCTGTTGAAGATGGTACGGCCGTATTTTCTTTCGTGTCTAGAAATGAAAGTGGATTTACCCTTTTAAGTTGTGTAAAACAGTAATTATATCAATAAGGGTTATGTATGAATTTTATAAAATTATTATTTTCGCTTACCTTGTTTCATTCAATGTCATTCGCTGCAGGGGGATGGGTCAGTGGAGGTGGGGAGCTATTAAAGGATTCACATAACCCTTGGTTTATAAACAACACTTCGGATGTTTTTTACTGTGTTATAATTGATGAAGCTAATTTTGGGGCTTCAAGTGAAACCATAGAAAGAAATCTTGAGTTAGCGATTAATTACTGGAAATCTGAATTTAATTTTGCAATAACCCCTGAATTCAAACATTTTGGAAAACTAAAAATAGCTTCACAAACCTTTATTAAGGTACCATGTCATGAAAAAAAAGTTAACATTCGTTTTCAGTTTGGTTACCTTGAAAAAGATCAAAAAAATTACTTAAGAAGTCCTAAGAAATATGCAGCGGTTACAGTAAGAACTGATTACGATCCAATAAATTTAAAGGCTAAAGGTTTTGTCTACCTGTCGCCTTCTCAGGGAGCTTTGGCCTATAATTCTGAAGGTGTAGCTAGAAATGCCTGGAGTCTGAATGATGGAAATTTGTTATACGTTACCTTAATTCATGAATTAGGACATGTTTTTGGCTTGCCCCATATAGGAACTATGGGGGTATTGATGTCCGAAGGGTTTGTTGAATTGATGTTAAGGCAAAATAAATTACCTGATGCAAGATTGGCGGAAATTTCCTTTTTTTCTTTGATGAAAAAAACTCGGGTTATTTGCCCTCTGGAACCTTTGTTAATTGTTTGGAGAAAATTCTTTGATTTGGAAGAGACGGATAAATGTATGAGATTTGATTTTGAGCATTTAAAGGCGAATCAGATTTTTGGTGTGAGTTATTTAAAACTATTTTCAGGAGAAACGAGTGACAGCCTGACACAAAAGCCCTATCAAATTCCTTTAACCATGTTCAAATTTAATCCTGTATTTCCAAATTTAATTTGGTTACCAGAAAATCAAGTAGTTTTTCAGCCAAGTGAGTTCATTCAAGGTCTTCAGGGAGTTCTTGGAGCTGCCCTCGTTTCCATTGCCAAGAAAGGGAATTTTGTTTCAGCAAGAAATGGCGCAAAAAGAAATATAGCCATTAAATTTGAACAGGGCAAAGAAGGTGTTGGTATCGAAGGTGTCGACGAGACCGGAGAAATCATATCTTTGCTGTAGAATCAAAGAAAAAACCCATTAGGTTCCGACAGAATCGACTCCCAATTACTCATTAACAGCATCTCTTCCAAGAACAGGCACCGCTGATTTGATTTGGTTATCTTCCGTTGGGAAATAGAATTCGTTAGTTTTATCACTTCCTCGTAGGTCTCGGCACAACGAGCCGATTGTGGCCAGGCTATTTAGATGACTGTTTGTTTTATAATTCAAGGAATTGAACTCAGAAAATTTCTTTGCTAAGACTTTATTTGTTGCTTCATCATGTTTTTTTACAGCCTGGGAATGAAATCTTCCTAAGCTATTTACAAGAGTCTCACATTTTGAGAGTTCTTTCTCAGTCATTTTTATCGTATCGGCATAAAGTCTCTGACATAACTCCATAGAGACAATTTCACATTTTCTGTAAGCATCACATTGTTTAAGATAAGTTTTTCCATCGGTAATTGAATATTCAGAACGAGTTTCTATACCTTTTGAATTAGCTGATTTTTAGGCGAAAAAAATCAGAAAGACGAATAAAATGAACTGAATTCTCTGAATTTAATTCTTAACTGGTCTTTGGTTTTATTCTTTAAACACCTTGCAATTTGTTTAATTTATCAGCGTTTCAATATTTTGATAAAATATTGGAGTTGACTCCAAAATGTTCATGAATATAATGGAGTTGACTCCAAAATATTCATGATGTCGTTTTTCAAGTTAGGAGGGGTTTTGTCATGATTAAAACAAGGTATCTCAGGGGAACTATCGAGGAATTTCTGAGAAAAAAGATGGTTTTTTTGGGGGGACCACGGCAGGTTGGAAAGACCACCCTTTGTCTGAGTTTTTTGGAGCCACCTGATGTACGAAATCCAGCCTATCTCAACTGGGATGAGGTGGGAACCAGGAGTCTTTTGCGTCAGGGCAAGTTGCCGACAGATCGAATTCTGGTTCTTGATGAAATTCACAAATATAAGCTTTGGCGTGGACTTATCAAAGGATTTTATGATGCCAACAAAGGGTATCAAGACTATCTGGTGACAGGCTCGGCTCGTCTGGATCACTATCGTAAGGGCGGTGATTCTTTGCTTGGGCGTTACCGGTACCTTCGACTTCATCCTTTTTCAGTGAGCGAATTAAAAATTCAAAATTCTGCAAATCTAGAAAGCCTTTTAAGATTTGGTGGGTTCCCTGAACCATTTTTTGCTCAATCGACAAGGGATCATAAATTATGGTGTGCAGAAAGAATATACCGTGTTGTGAATGACGACATTTCTGATCTTGAAAATCTAAAAGACTATTCTCGATTAGAATTATTGGCTGAAATTCTGAAAGAAAGAGTGGGGTCTCTTTTTTCTGCAAAATCCCTTGAGGAAGACCTACAAGTATCCCAAAAGACAGTGATTCATTGGGTAGAAATATTAGAAAGAGTTTACTATCTTTATCGAATTTATCCTTTTGGAGCCCCTAAGATAAGAGCGCTAAAAAAGACACCAAAAATTTTTTTGTGGGATTGGAGTGAGGTGGAAAACCCTGGAGCACGTTTTGAAAATTTAGTTGCAGGTCATCTTTTAAAATATTGCCACTTTCTTGAAGATACAGAGGGTGAAAAAATGGAGTTGAGATATTTACGTGACACCGATCATCGTGAGGTTGATTTTGTGGTTCTGAAAAACAAGAAACCCATTTTTGCAGTAGAGTGTAAAACGGGTGATCGTCAAGTCTCAAAGTCCATCTTGTACTTCAAGGAGAGGACCAACGTTCCACAATTTTTTCAAGTGCATCTGGGGGCATCAGACTATCTATCCAAGGAAGGCGTTCGAGTCATTCCATTTGTTAAATTTTGTAATGAATTAAAATTACCTTAATCATTGAAGGATAGACTAAATTCACTCAAAAAAATCAAATTTGATGCATCGAGAGAATATTTACTAGGTAGGACCAAGATTTTGAATTTAAAGTTAACTTTAGGGAAAACATCACTTATACCCTCAGTATTAAAAGGAGAAACAGGTGATAAAACACCTTAGATTCATATGATTAAATCAAAATATTATTTACAAGTTTTTTGTAGTGTTTATTTGGCTCTTTCTGTTGGCTTTTCAAGCCTTGTTTTTGCTTTTCCTGAATCAGAAATAGAAAGGGATCGTTTACCTGAAGCGCAATGGCCTTCGGAGTTAAAAGAATTTAAGGACACTCTTCCAGATAGATATTTGAATCTTACGGAAAGTAAAAAAATAGCATTGTATGTTGGCAAAGGAGCATGGTCTTTTGGTAAAGCTCACTTTAAAAAACTTTTATTGAACTACAGACATTCCTATGAAGTGATCACGGCGAAAGATATTCTTTCAGGAAAACTGAATGTAATAAACTATAGTATTTTGATTATGCCGGGTGGAAAATCTTGGAAATACATTGAAGAATTAGGAACTCTTGGGGCAGATGAGATTAAAAGATTTGTTGCCCATGGTGGTGGCTATTTAGGAATCTGTGCTGGAGCCTACTATGCAGTTTCTCATCGTCTTGGGCCTAGCACTCAACCAGAGCCCTATGGCATTGGGTTATTGCGTGGAGTTGCTCTTGATGGAACCTCATTGAAGGTGTCGCCGTTTCATGGCGGAATGATGAAATTCAAAACGGATATCCCGGGGTTTCCAAGTTTCTATCAGATCTTAATGTTGGGGGGACCATCCTTTCATTTTGATCCCATCGAAGGAATTTCAAAAAAAATAAAAATTTTAGGAACCATAGATCCAATCCATTTTCCAACATTGATTTATTTTAATTATGGAAAGGGTAAAGTTTTTCTTTCAGGTCCCCATGGTGAGATTGAAGAAAAGGGTTCCCTCCTAGGCCTCCTCTACAAAGACCCAGATTCAGAGTGGCCACTTCTTGAAAAGATCATGATAGGGTTAGCCTCTCCAAACTCCAATGCGGATAGCACCATTCTTAAAGTTCTGTCGGAGAATGGAGTAATACCGTCAAAATGAATTACCGGGGCCAACTTTTTTGAAAGGAGAGGAGAACCATTTTGTTGAGAGCCGTATTGGAGGGGTCTCCGTACCAAGCTTGGTCTGAGTAAGTCAAACTGCTGGAAAAATACTCTTGAATTAAATACCCAAGACTGAGACTGCCGGTGGCCACACGTTGTTCTTTAGCCACAGAAGTTAAGGTTCCAGATGAATTTACAGGTTCCTCCTGGGCCCAGGATATGGAATGTCCAAAACGGAAATTCCCCCAATTGTAACCCAAACCCACAGAGTAGGTGAGGCCGTATCCGGGAATTACTTTTCCTTGAAATTCAGAATTGGAGACATCTTTCTCAAGAGATCGATGTAACTCAAGATTAAAGAATCCGTCCCATTTGCGAAAAGACTTCGTCAAAAAAGTGCCAAGTCCAAGAGCCCAAAAACCTCGTCCCGTGGTTTTAAGCCCATTTAAATTATCATTGTCATAGATGGATTTTCCAGAGGGAATCAGGATCGAAGTGTACACGATCCCCTTAGGTCGCCAGGGTGAGTAATCCCAGTCAGGTAGAAATTCAAACCCACCAAGAAGGGAAATGTCACCTAACCCTACAGAGCGACCTCCTTCAGGACTTGTAACACTTCGTTGTTGAATGGGAAGTGAGAGACCCATTTGAAAACGGTCGTTAATAATGGTGGCAGCATCTAATTTAAAAGTTTGCGATTGATCATCAGTTTGTCGTTTTTGCCAGATTCCTGAAGTAGAGACGTCGCTATCAACTCGAGATTGAGAGTAGCTCGTGGTAAATTGACTTTGATGGTCCCCCGTTATCAGCGCAGGGGCCGAGAACCCACCACCACAGCAAGAGGCTGCAAAATTCATATCAGAATAAAACAAAATAAACACACTCATAAAGAAGGAAAAGTATTTCTTCCTAGATCGAAAGCTTAAAGATAACTTGCTCATTTATTTGTTGTGCTCCTTCTTTGATTTGTACTCGGATCTCCCAGTCGCCAGGCATGATAAAAAAAACATGAGTCACCGAAAGGGAAGTTTTATTGATAGGCGAAATCGCCACCGGTACTGAGCCATGTCCCATGCTTGGCATCCAAAGCACAATGGAGAGTTTTTGGAGTAAAGGGCCTAAAATATCTTCTCCAGGCGCTGAATTTGGTTTAAGACTTTCAAATGAAAGATTAAAAGACCCGTATTCTTTTTGAGTTGGAATTTGAATCCATTTAAGTGAAACACAAAGATTCTCTTTTCTTAACAAGAAGGAGCAAGCTTTCGGTTTTTCAACTGTAATGGGTTTTTGCGAATCATCCACAGAAGGATTTTTTGAATTTTCTGGGGAGGTGGGAATCTCTTGATAATTTGAATCATCTGGAGAAGAGGGAATCTCTTGATAATCTGAATCATCTGGTGAAGAGGGAATCTCTTGATAATTTGGTTTTGCACAAGAAATAAAAATAAGAAGAGAAAAAAATGAAAAGAACAAAAAAGAAATTCTTAGAAAGTAGTTCATGCTAATCTTTTTCTCGAGAAATAAAACACCCAAGGGCTTTAGTCTCTGGGGTGGCAATGGAGTTCTTGTTTTCTAAATCTAAAAGAGCCTGGTCCAAATAATGTTTGTCTGCCTTTTGAGCCGTGTTGCTATTAGTAACCCCACCTTTATAGATAATTTCACCTTTTTGATTAATTATAAAAGCGTGTGGGGTTTTGTAGGCGCTGAATAGATCAGCTATTTTAGCCTCGGTATCTTGAATCACGGTAATTGGTATATCCAGGCTAGAGAAATACCGTTTAGTGCTTTCTAGGTCTTCATTGACATTGGAATGAACGATATAAAATTGAAAATCTTTATGCCGATTTCTGAGAGCAGCTATTTCATCGATATGGCTATGGGAGCAGGGACATTTGGCTGACATAAAAACAAGGACCAAAGCTTTTTTGTCAGTGAATTTGGTGGGGACATTTAAGTTGAGTCCTGTTTTTAAATCAATGCCTGTAAGAGGGTCAGGGATGGATGTCGAAGCATGGCTATTCAATGATGCTGAAAATGAAACCATTGAAGCTGAAAATGAAACCGAAATAGAAATCGTAATTAAAAACAGAAAAAAATAAAAAGGATAATGAATGTGGCGCCTCATAGTTGAAATTAATAATCTATACAAAACAAACTTGCAATGATATTTGAAATGATGTTCTTTTTTTAAAGGGGGGAAATCGTGAGCCAATGGGTCTGTTCTTGTCTTGTTTTAATTCTATTTTTAACCCAAGTGGGGTTTGCGCAAACTAAAGTATCTTCAGAAGAAATCTGTGCGGTGGGTGAGGTCGCAGTTTGTGCTCATCTTCATTTTTCATCGACTCCTAACTCGCTTTCAGAGTCCAGTTTCCTCCTTCATCTTAAGGTTCCAGAAGATCAATCTATCGAGAATTTGAATGTGGATCTTTGGATGAATATGGAAGGGAGTGTGGGCCATGGATCAGCTCCTGTTACTATCAAAAAAGTATCTGACAATCATTTCCAAATAAGCAATGCATGGTTTGTGATGATGGGGGTATGGCAGGTAAAAATAAACTTGTTGGTAAGCCAACAAAGCTATCTGGTAAGCCAACAAAGCTATCAAATAAGCATTCCTGTACTTATAAAGAATTAGAGTGATAACCTATGTTTGAAATGAATCCATCTTTGTTTGAAAAAATAGCGAGTTTATGTTTTGCCCTAGCTTTAGGGCATACATTTTCAGTAAAACAATTTCAAAAAAAGGCTTTAGAATATCCAGCAGGATCCCTTGGAGAAAATTTTTTTCATCTTTTAGGGGAAGTGGAAGTGGTATTTGGTTTATGGGCCGGAGTCTTTATAGCGCTGAGTCTCGTTTTCTTTGATAGGAATCAGACCCTTGAATATCTGAATCATTGTCAGTTTACTGAACCCCTATTTGTTTTTGTAATAATGGTGGTTTGCTCAACGAAACCCGTACTTGAAATGGTTGAGGTCGTGGTTTTAAAATTAGCGTATTGGATTTTTAAGATAACGAAAGTTCATTCCAGTTACTCAATTTACTTTGTTAGTTTGGTTGTAGGTCCATTGCTTGGAAGTTTGATTACAGAGCCAGCGGCCATGACGGTAACAGCTTTGTTTTTGTTGAAATTTTTGTTTCAGCAAAAGATATCAGTTAAGGCGAAGTACTTAACGCTGGGCTTGCTGTTTGTGAATGTTTCAATAGGGGGTGTTCTGACGCCTTATGCAGCCCCACCTGTTTTGATGGTTGCTGCAAAATGGAATTGGGATCTCTATTTTATGTTGACTCATTTTGCTTGGAGGGCCCTAGGCGCGATGATCGTATCTACGTTCATCGTAATCCTTCTTTTAAAAAAGGATCTTGTTAAAATTCATGCAGAACACTTGTTTAGAAATAAAACAACAGTTCCTTCTTGGATTATGATGGCTCATTTGGGCGCTTTATTTCTAATTGTTTTAACTCATTTGTCCCCTGTGATTTTTGTCGGTCTGTTTTTGTTCTTTCTTGGTCTGGTTAAGGTTACCATGGAATATCAAAAAAACTTAAAATTGAAAGAGTCCTTGTTAGTTGGTTTTTTTCTCGCAGGTCTGGTGGTTCTTGGGGGGCCGCAAAAATGGTGGTTGCAACCTTTGATTTCTAGTTTAAACAGTTACAGTTTGTATCTGGGGGCGGCGGTCTTAACTGCATTTACAGACAATGCGGCATTAACCTATCTTGGGTCTCAGGTTGAAAATCTACAGGATATTTCAAAATTTGCATTGGTAGCAGGAAGTGTCGTGGGTGGTGGTCTTACGGTGATTGCCAATGCTCCAAATCCAGCTGGCTATTCCATTTTAAATTCTGAGTTTGGAGAGCAGGGAATCAGTCCAATGCAACTTTTTCTAGGAGCCCTGTTGCCGACTGTGGTTTCTGCTATCTTCTTTTTTCCTTGAAGGTGAGATTCCTACGTGAACAAAAACTTGACCCGAAAAAGAAAAACGAAAAACCCCTGCAATGTTTGTGGAATGAGCATGGAAAATTGCTTTTGTTCCGAGGTTGAACAAATAGAAGTAAATACTCGATTGTTACTTGTCGTTCATTCTAAGGAGCTCAAAAGGACAACAAATACAGGAAGGCTGGCGGTTCATTCTCTGGGAAACAGTCAGCTTTTAGTCAGGGGAGAAATGGGAAATCCCTTGAATTTATCCCCCTTTCTAAATGGCGAATACGAATCATTGCTATTATTTCCTTCCAAGGAGGCAGAAGAGTTGACTCCCGAGGTTTTAAAAAGATTTCGTCGGCCTATCCAGCTGATCGTTCCCGATGGAAACTGGAGACAAGCAAGTAAGTTGGAAATTCGTCAAAAAGAGATATCTCATTTGCCTAAAGTTATGATAAAAGAAAAGAACGAAGCGGCATTTCATTTAAGGAAAGAAAATTCTATTTATGGAATGTCAACCCTTGAAGCCATTGCCAAAGCAATGGGAATTCTTGAAGGCAAGGATGTCGAGCAGAGGCTTCAGCATCTGTATCAACTTAAGTTGCAAAGAACCTTAAAGGGGCGTGGAATTAAAATAGAGAATAGGTATTGAGAATACGTATTGAGAAGTTATTCTCAAGGAGATTTTTTAAGGAGTATCGATGAAAGTTCAAGAAGTAGAAACCGTAGAAAATAAAACATTTGATGAGATAAAAATAGGGGATTCAGCGGCCTTTAATAAGGTCTTAACCAAAAGTGATATAGAGTTTTTTGCTATTATTACGGGGAATGCAAATCCCATTCATTTAAATGAAGACTATGCTGAAAAGCATTCTGAAAACCATAAAATTGTTGGGCATGGAGCTTGGGTCATTTCATTAATTTCTAATTTATTAGGAAACCATATTCCTGGATCGGGGACCGTGTATGTTTCCCAAGAAAGTCAGTTTCATCATCGAGTTGAAATAAGTGATACCTTGACCCTTTCGATAAAAGTGATTGAAAAGATCGAAGAAGGGCAGTTGATTGTTTTTGAAGTGAAAGCAGTCAATCAGCGTGAAGAGTTGGTTTTGACAGGGAAATCAATAGTTAGAGCACCTAAGAAAAAAATAATTAGCCCGCGGTTAAAATTGCCTGAAATTTCAATTAAAACAAATGTTGATTATTTTGAAAGTGTGATTGCTAAATGCGATACTCTTGAGCCCGTCGTATTTTCAGTTTGTCATCCCTGCGATTTCACTTCTCTCAAAGGACCAATGGACGCCTACAAGGCAGGATTGATAAAACCCATTTTGGTGGGACCTCGACATCTTATCGAAAAAGTCGCTAAGGAAAATAATATTGATTTAACCGGTGCTGAATTTCTTCATACAGCGAATGCCCATGAGTCTGCCATGAAATCTGTGGAGTTATGTCGTGTTGGAAAGGCTGAAGTATTGATGAAGGGAAGCTTGCATACCGATGAGATGCTGCACGCGGTGGTTCAAAAAGAAACGGGACTTCGAACGTCTCGAAGGATTTCCCATGTCTATGCAATGAGTGTTCCCACCTATCCCAGGTTGCTATTGATAACCGATGCGGCTATCAATATTTATCCAAGTCTTGAAGATAAAGTCGCTATTATACAAAATGCCATCGACCTAGCACATATCTTAGGAGTGACCCTTCCTAAGGTGGCAATTCTTTCTGCCATTGAAACAGTGAATCCAAAGATTCAATCAACCCTGGATGCCGCAGCACTTTGCAAGATGGCAGACCGAGGTCAGATTAAAGGGGGCTTGTTAGATGGTCCCTTGGCCTTTGATAATTCAGTGAGTATGGAAGCCGCAAGAATTAAAAAAATTGTTTCTAAAGTATCAGGACAAGCTGATATCCTTGTCGCTCCAGATCTTGAGGCTGGAAATATGATCGCCAAGCAGTTGGATTACCTGGCGGGGGCCTCCACAGCAGGGATCGTTTTGGGTGCAAAGGTTCCCATCGTTTTAACGAGCAGAGCGGAAAGCCCCAAAGCCAGGACGACATCTGCCGCTTTAGCGGTGTTAGTAGCCTATCAACGTAGAGAAAGAAAAAGAAAAGAACTATCCGGTCAAAGTGATAAAATGGATTAACAAATGAAAGAAGCTATTCTCGTTATCAATGCCGGGTCCTCCAGTTTAAAATTTTCAATTTTTCTAACGGATGCAGGTGAAAAAAATAAAGTGACTAAAAACTTGGACCTTCTTTCTAGGGGGCAGATTGAAGGAATTGGTGTCCATCCTAGTTTTGTAGTTAAAGATGACAAAGGTGTTATCCTGGCCAAAAATCAGTGGGAAAATTCGAAAGATATTAATCATGAATTTCTATTAAAATATTTGATTGAATGGCTAGATCAAAATCTGCAAGGAGCCAAGGTCAAAGCCGCTGGCCATAGAGTGGTGCATGGTGGAACAGAGTTTACGTCCTCAGTTCTGGTCACAGAGGATATTCTTATTAAGCTAGAAAAACTCATTCCCTTGGCACCATTACATCAAACTCATAATTTAGCTGCCATCAAGGCATTGAAAAAAGTATACCCTGATTTGCCTCAGGTGGCTTGCTTTGATACCTCTTTTCATACAACGAATCCTGATGTTTTGAGACATTTTTTTATTCCTAGAGAATTAGAAGAGAATGAGGGAATTAAACGATATGGATTTCATGGACTTTCTTATGAATACATCGCCGAGACTTTAAAACAAATGGATCCAGAGTTAGCTCAGAAAAGAGTTTTGATCGCTCACCTGGGAAGTGGTTCAAGTATGTGTGCGATGAAGGAAGGTCAGAGTGTCACGACATCTATGGGATTAACGGCTCTGGATGGATTGCCAATGGGCACGAGGCCTGGAGCGATGGATCCAGGTGTAGTGCTTTATTTGATGAAGGAGAAGAAAATGACTCCAGATCAAATTGAAAATCTACTTTATTATAAATCGGGTCTATTGGGCTTATCTGGTATTAGCAATGACATGCGCCAGCTTCAAGAAAGCGATTCCCCTAGGGCCTTGTTAACCATGGAAGCCTTTGCCTGGAAGGTCTGTCAAATGATTGGAAGTCTTGCTGCCACGATTCAAGGAATGGATGCCTTAGTTTTTACGGCTGGCATTGGTGAAAATTCACCCAGGGTCAGAAAAATTATCGTTGAAAAACTTTCCTGGATGGGCGTTTTATTAAATGAAGAAGCAAATGAAAACAAAACTGATCTTTCTCGCAAAGACCGTTTTGGCAGTTTCCTTATAAATTCACTTCAGAGCAAAGTGAAAGTCTATGTTATTCCCACAAATGAAGAGCTCATGATTGCAAAACATGTTTTAAAGGAATCGCTCTAATTTCTTTTGGAGAGATCCATAAATTAATATTGTGTCTTCAATAAGATTTAGTAATCTGTTTTGCCGTGCAAAAACTCTAGTTTTTTTATTTTTTAACTTGGGTATTCTTGGAAATTAGATAACATCGTAGACAAAGGATTTTTAGTTTATCGAGTTTAGCTGTACTTTTTTTAAAAATTATTTTTAAAAAGGAGCTAAATCTTCCAAGGGGGGAAGAATGAAGAACCAAAGAATTTGGATTTTTAGATGGCTATCCGTGTTTCCGTTACTTTTTACGGTGACGATGCTCACTTCTGAAAAATTAAAAAGCGAGACCCAAGAAATTCAACAAACTTCACAAGAAACGCAACGAACAGCAGATGATGATCTACTGGAACAAAGAGTGATGTCTTTATCAGAGGAAGCTATTTCATCTCAAAAGAGTTCTCAAATTCTTGAGATGACAAAGACAATGACCTTATCTGAATCCTTATCAAGACTTCGTGCATTTAAACAAATTGCCGATGGTAAAACATTTAAATGCGTTGAAAGTAAAAAAATACTTTTTGATTCCAAGTACGCTTTGAGTTTGGATGAGTCCGGAAAGCCCTGCAGAATTTATGATTTGTCTTTTCCTCATTTGCAGTCTTTGTTGACTCGAAAAAAAGCGAGTCAAGTGCCCGTACGAAGAATGTCTTCCAAGGAATACTTAAATTGGCTCGATGGAAATATCGACGCAAATAATGAAAATAATGAACAATACAAAAAATATTTTAATCCTCTTATCGCTGCCAGATATAGCTGGGTTGGTAAATTAAAATTTAAAAACCGACCGGAAGCGGTCCCTGGATCAAAAGAAAGTTTTTTTGATTTAGGATTGCCTCAATCATTTAGTTTGGCAGATTTAGATTTAGGGAATCATTTTAGTTTTAATAACCAGTTGGAGAATGAATTTCAATCAGAACCTGAAGAATTTGTTCCTGATTATTTTTTACAGGTTATGAAGAAACCAGAAACGTTTTTGCAGGGAATTAGATTTAATTGGAATGACTTCGACAAGGTCTATGACGTGGTATTAGATGCGAGCTTTTTACCCATCAAAGGCCCTGTGGCTTTGGTAGATTATCAGAGGCCCTACAAATTTGCTGTTGAAAAGATGGTACGTTCTATTTTGTCGGCAGGTTTGATTAAATTATCTAAAATGATTCCGAATAAGATGATTTCAACAATTGTCGAAGTCGCGGTTAACGATACCTTTGAACAGCTCGATTTGATGTATGAATATCAGATGTTGCAGCTGGAAGACTCTTTAAAAACTTTGGTGATGAATCAAAAATCAGGTGAGGACGAATTGTTTTCAACTAATTTAGCCTTGAATATTCTTTACGGGCAAAGGTCTGATTTGTTTTCAAACTACATTCAGTCGGTGATTCAGAAAAAAGAGTTTGATTGGCAATCTTTTGACAAAATGGGAAAAGCGGCTCGCTATGGTGTTGAAAAACAACGTGAAGTCACCATGGGAAAAATGAACTCCCGTCTGGTATTGGAAAAAAAATGTGAGGTTGAGTTTTTTCAAGATTATTTTGCCATCTGTTTTAAAAATGGTCAGAAGGACGCTCTTTACTCTTTGATTTCAGATCAATCTTTAGCTGTAAAAAACTTTGGGGCACCCATGATTTTTCGCTATGGTCGTCCCTACGAAACGACTTTGATGCGTGGAGGAACCTGGGTTCTATCAATTGCCTTAAGAATTATTGGGTTACCTCTTTCTCGAACGGTGACGTATAAATTAGATTCAATTCTAAAAAATTATATGCAGTCGGGCCTTATGGATGAGGCCTTGTTAAAAAATAATTTGACCCATAAAAAACAATTATCAGGCCTTGCTTTGGAAAATGAATCTCTTTTGAAATGGCTGTTTATACAAAATTTAAACCCATTTTTGCCAAAAACACTGACTTCTGAAAATAACCTTATTGAGCTAAATAAGCAACTTCTTGGATTGACAGATCTTTAGTATTTTAAACAAGGATGAAAGGTAAAAAAATGAATCACAAAATTAATTTAATAGGGAATAAATATAATTACTTTATTTCTAAAGTCTTGATTGTAGCCATTTCTTTCTTAATTCCCCAGTTCTCCTTAGCGGCTCGGGTGGCTGTTACGGATTCGGGAACAGATTTTTCCCATGAATGGCTAAAGGATAAGGTCTTGATCAATTTATCAGAGATCTCAGGAAATCTGGTGGATGATGATCGCAATGGAAAGGTAGATGATATCTGGGGCTGGAATTTTGTAGATGATTACAGGAAAGTATTCTTCCCCGAGCATTTAAATGTAGTGGATGAACAAATGTTCAAAATTTTCGAAGTCCTTTCCCGAATTCAAGCAGAGACGGCGACTGAAGAAGATCTTCTTTATTGGAAACAAAATATAAAAGACCTAGAAGGTGACGAGAAAGCCGCAATCATTTCTAGATTAAATTTTTATGGACAATATGCCCATAGCACTCATTGTTCGGGAATTATAACTGCCATTTCACCCAATTCAAAGATTCTGTCTAACAGAGTTTTTCCTGACACTCCTCCGGATACCTCTTCTGAAAGCGCACAGTTGTTTTCAAAGGGTATAGAAAAAAAGAAAACGGGAGTTGCCGATATTTTTTATAAGGTTCTTGCCGCTATCAGCAATGGAACCTTCCAAAAAGTAGCAGATTACATTGGCGAAAGAAAAATAGATGTGGCTAATTACAGTTTGGGAATGAGCTTGCAAACCATGGCGCGCTTAGCTTTATCGGTCAGGGGAGTCAAGGCTCCAACCCCAGAGCAGGTTTCCGAGGAAACAAAAAGAGTGGCGGCTCAATACGAACCCGTGGGAAAAAAATGGATGGCGAGCGCTTCAAACACTTTATTTGTTGTCGCTGCAGGAAATGATTCCTCAGATAACGATAAGCTTCCCGTTTTCCCTGCGGTGGTTAGAGCCGAAAATGCCATCACTGTTGCTGCCTCCAAGGGAAACAGCAGTCTTGCTAGTTTTTCTAATTTTGGCATCAACTCTGTCGATATTGCGGCTCCTGGAGTGGCCATACGAAGCTCTGTGCCCAGCAAGGATCATAACCAGCTCCTACCTATGTCTGGAACCTCCATGGCAACACCCTATGTGGTTGGGGTTGCCGCTAATATCAAGGATCTCAATCCTAAACTAACTCCTTCGCAGATAAAACTTATTTTGATGTCTACCGTGGATATAAAAGAATGGCTAAAAACAAAAGTCATCAGTTCTGGCGTGGTTAATCCACAGCGAGCCTATCTAGCCGCTGAGAAATCAGCAACCATGTCAATAGATGAGTCCATCGCTTACGCCCGAACTCAAGTTAAGGATTTGCCGGAAGTTAAATCAACAGTGCTGAAAGAAAAATTAAACAGTATTTCTTCAGCAAATTCAGAATCCTTAGCGGAAATTAAAAAGGAAGCAGATAGTTTGGTTTTTTAATCAGAGTGAAAAATATTTATCGGTCTCTTTAAAAAAGTTCTATGTTATTTATAAAAATTCATTTACAGGAAAGCCTATTTTTTGGTAGGCTCACCTTTTAATAAATCCCCGGGTGGCGAAATTGGCAGACGCACTACCTTGAGGTGGTAGCGCTCGAAAGGGCGTGCTGGTTCAAGTCCAGTCCCGGGGACCATTTTAATTGTGATTGGTTTATGATCTTTGTTTTTTTAGCTCTTCTGACCTTCCTCTACGGCAATCTTATTATCTCACCACTGATAACCATATATTAGTCCAGCTTGTGTTTGTACCGCTAACCACCGAAAGGGTAACGGTATGATCGATGATTCAGAATTAGAAAAAACGATTCGAATTTTAAACAACAGATGGCTTCAAGCTGATCGCAAGAACCGCTGGATGCTGCTTGATGAAGGCGGCGTCTTATATATAAAGCGCAATGTGTGGATCGCAGCCACCAAAAAGAAAACATTTCAGCGACTTCCTCGTAAAATCTACGGCCACCTAGCTAAAGAGGAACTTGAAAAGCTCATCACACGGCTTAACTTTAACCAAGATCGTGAAAAGCGAATGCGGGATAAGTTCAAAATTGAATCGGCATTTATTTCTAAATCTTTGCTGGAAGAATTTTATGAACAGTTAGATGCTGAGATCCCTACGAAAAGTATAGTTAAACAACGCTACTCGCATCTTCGCCGTGAGTTCTTGGATTACTTTTTAAAAAAGGATCCCAATCCCGTCAATTGGCACCGTCATCATCAAGCGGAATGGTGTAATTCTCTCCTTGCAAAGAAAAGAAGCGCCAGTACGCTACGGCAAATCATTGGGGTAGCTAATCGGTTTATGAAGTTTCTGCATAAGAAACGGCCTGATGAAATTCCAATGATGGTTTTTACTCCGATTTCACGAGCACGCTTCAGGAAAATCAAAGACGAGTGGTCTATTGAAGAATTGGGCAGGCAACCTAGCTTTATAAACGAGTTCGACTTTAATTTAATTCAAAAGAAGATTCCGGCCAATTTAAAATCGGTATTTCTTCTTTGCTATCATTTTGGATTGCGTCGAAGTGAGGCTATGGGTCTTATTGGACGCGTTGAATGTGTGAAAAAAGGATTCTTACAAATAGACAAACAGCTTCTAAGACACACCCGCGAAGGTAAATTATTAACTGGACCTACAAAGGGGCGGATGGCTCGTAAGGTTCCTTATTGGTATTCAACTCCAGAACAGGCTTATGAATTGGTTCAAAATATCGTTCCAATGTGCCCGTGTGACTATACTCGTAAATTCAGAGCATTTTTGAAAAAGAATAAACTCGACTATTTTGTCCATGATTGCCGTCACTCTTTTATTACAAATGCGGTAAATGATTCTCGTCAGCTAAAACTAAATGATATTCGGTTAGCCGCTGGTCATGCAGATCTCCGTGTTACAAACGGATATTTAAGGGATAGCACCGATTACGACAATCAAATCTGGAAGCCAGAAGTGGTGAAAAAGATCGCTGGATAGGTCTATTCGCAGTGATCTCTTGATATAATCTTTGTGTGCAGCCAAATACACAGTCACAAAATTTAAAAATCTGTAACTCCTGCAAGCGAACCTTGCACCTGAGTTACTTTGGTATCAATCGTAAATCCAAGGATGGGTTCAATGCTTGCTGTAAAGAATGTCGGAACTATCGACGACGCAAAAGTTATCATGGTGAAACCAAAACAGACAATTCCAATATTCTGCCCCTTAATGAAAATAACCGTTTTATTTTAGTATCAGCATTGGATACTTCAAGTTCAGTTGAAATTCCCTGTTTAAATATCTCGACCAATACTAACTTAACTTTTAAAGTTGAGAAACTTGATAAAGCCTATCGATTTGAAATCTCCAACGGTACTCAGAAGGACTGCGATACCTTTTATACCGGATACACAGACCTCTTTGTGGACATTGCACTCAACCTATTGAGGAAGCGAAACATCCGTCTGTTTCCAACAGACCACCAGCATTTAATTTTAGAATGGCAATATGGATCAGCCAATGTCATTGCCGCGCAGTCCACATATAAATAGACAAAATCATATCGTTTTGATGCAACTTTTAAATACTGAACAAAATTGCACAACTGTTCTTTATCGATTTGAAATGTAGCTTATGATATTAAAATAACAAATAAATCTCTAGTCTGACCGCTCCTCGCAAGTCTTTACTGTGTCTTAATTAAAAAACACTTCATATAGTTTAATCATGTAATGTTCTCTTTCCATGGGAGGAACCATGATTTCAGCTGATAAGATACTTAGCGAATCCCAACTCGTCAAATTTTTCAAGAAAATTAAACAGGAAAAAGATAAGTCAATTCTAGCGCTAATTAATTCAAGTAAGAAAAACCCAAAAGAGGTCAGAATTGTTTTCGACTATTTTTTATTTTCATTGATTGCAAATACCGGTTTAAGAATATCTGAGGCGTTAAATCTTAAATGGTCCGACATCCATGATGACTTTCTTATTATTCGCCCTGAAGTTTCTAAAAATAAAAAACGTGGTACCGTATATTATGGAATCAAATCTCAAAATTTATTAGCTGAACTAAAGGATTTTAAATCTCACCTAAGCAACCGAAAACCAACCGACTACCTTTTCAGTATCAACACAAAAATTCCAAGCCGAAGCTATATGCACATTCGTTTTAAATATTGGACTAGCCAAACTGGATTACCGTCAAGATTGTCTATACATTCCCTACGCCATACATACGGAACCATGTGTCTAGATAAGGGCCTACCGTTAACTTTTGTCAGAGACAACCTTCGGCATTCCAGTGTGGCCGTCACATCACAATATTTACATCTTACAAAAGAAAGTCGAGACAAAGTGAAAGATATATTTTGAAAACTATGTACCAATTTCTAGAGACAGAAGTCAGACCAAAGAAAAAAATAAATTATTTTTTTATAACAGAATTTATTCTGTAAAATCGGTACCGTAACTAGCCAGCTTTCTTTTTCCCATGAGAATCCTTTGACTGACCACTTATACTTTTAGTGTCGTCAAACGGTCCGTCGTGCAAACCTCTTTCATTTTATTTTTTTTTGGATCTTCTACTATGGTCTGCGACCCGCGCAACAACAAATGTCTTAACGTAGCCACTCTTTTCTCTTTTAGTCTTCATATAGTCGTAATTACCAGAAGTTAAAATTGACATAAAAACTTGTTGAGCAATATCTTGATACTCTTGTTCAAGATCAATCTTATTTTTAAATGCACGTAGTATCCTCTTGGAATACATTTTGGCAACTCTAAGAACCCAATCCGCCTCTGAAAAGAACTCAGCCGAGTCTTTAACGTAATTTTCCATCATCAGTTTTAAGGTACTTCTATCTTCATTACTAAGTCCATTTGAGGCATTAAATACCAAAGACTTAATTTGTTCATAAACCGGTGCGTATACTTTTTTTAGTCTAATAGATCGATCCCATTCTTCTTCAGCAAGTGCTTCAATACGAAAATACTCATCAGGACTTTTAACGCTGTCAATCTCAGCCAATTGATTAAAAATTCGATAATACTCGTCGCTAACGTGTTCCACACTTTCAAGATCGTCAGAAAGACTGTGCATTTTAAAATCGACTTTCTTTTTTGGTCTTCCACCGGCCATGAATATCCCCCCTACGTGATTGAATCACTCATGGATCGTCTAAAAATATGACATTCTTAAGTCCTAAACCAAAAAAATATTTATTTTTATCAAATTGAGGCAATTCCAACTCATTTTTTATTCGGGGTAGTTTCGTATTCACCAGTAAGGGCAATCAAGCCCGTTTTACCTGGAGGAATGAATGGACCCACCATAAAGAAATTTAAGTTCATGGGCAAAATTAATTGAAATCACAACATCAAAAGTAAAGGAATTTAAATGAAAACACTTAAATATAAAGAAATCGAAACCAAAAAATACTTGAAGCTACAGGACCTTAAAGGCGAAGAAAATTTCGTAGAAGGCAAATATGTCGGCACCGAACCGCTTGCATACAGCCCTGCATTCCTAATTGAAAATGATAATCAAATTTTCAGAATTATAGGAACTACGGACTTAAATTCAAAAATGAATAAAATCCCGATAGGCACGCAAGTAATAATTGGTCTTAAGGAAGAGGTACCGACAAAGCACGCAAACGCTTGTTTGATAGCTTTTGTCGGCATCATCGATATTTCTGAAGAATCTGTAGGGTAAATTTAATGATCGCTAACCAAGGGCTCACGGATTTGCCGTTGAGCCCTTTTAACTTAATGAGGTATAAAATGAAAGAAAATATAGAGCAAAAAATTATAAATGCATTTCCAGAAATTACAAACAAACTGGAATACTTTGAATCCAAGTGGTTTAAAATAAATCAAAATGGCAATCGCGAGATAACGGAAAAAAATGCCCGTGATTTAATCGAAAAACATTTTCCAGATGTTTTCAATTCCTACACCCTTGAGGATCTAAAAATAGAGTTGGGAAACTACGCAAAACTTTCGCGAAATGAGGAACAAAAAAAGCGCCAGCAAAATGGTTGGACAGATTATGACGATGAAACTGCTTTTATTTTGCATATGAATAAACGTCATCAGCTTTTTAACGTTAATGCGTCGGGCTCCGTGATGGTATTAAACGGCAAATCCCGACTTATCGAAAGACTTCGGGTATTAGCCAGTCGGTACGTAAAGGAAACCGGCGATAAAGAAATTAAGCCAGCAAGTCTATCTGATCACCTAGATGTAATAATTGATGACATGGCTATTTCCGGCAAAGAAGATCTTAAACGTAAAATTGCCTTTGATCCTCACGCTTCTGATCACTTTGACGAATTACTATCTGCTCTAAGAATAACTGATTCTAAAAATATTCATAAAAATGCGATCAAGCACTATATGTGGCAAGTTAAAAGGAAGCTGTGGGGGTTTGAACCACGGTATCATTTCATGTTAATCTTATTTACAAACAGACAAGCGTTTGGAAAATCAACATTTCTCAGGGAGTTTCATCTTATAGGTCACAGGCCAAAATGACTTTTTAATCATGAACGGCCGTCTACGACTATACCCCAAACCAATTTTACATCCAAATGCGCACAGGACGCGCACCAATTCAACCGGCTGAACTCGGCCAATCAAACCCCAAAGGGCCAATTCTGACCAAACCTGGTCGATACCGGCGCGGTTAAAATCAAATATCCCGCCCGCTATGCCTTTTTCGTAATGCCGTAGACATTGGTCTTCGCTTAAGAATCTAAACTGACTTTCAAAAAGCGGGATTTCGAGATGTTTCCAGACCAAATAATAGTAATACTTTTTAGAACCCATAGTTGATCCCCAATCCGCCCATGAATCCTGGACTATTTTGATCTCTATGTTTTCGAGCTCCTAACTCAAAAAAGATACCCCATCCTTTTTTATCGTCACGGGTATCAAAGCCAAGATGTCCACCATAATAGTTTGATGAAAAAGTATTTGTGGTTTTGGTTGGAACACCAACGCCTGAATTATTATAAGTCACATCAAAATACTCTTTACGACCATTCACGAACCCAAAATCAAGTTTAAAATAGGTTCCTCGCCAACCGGAATAGATAACAAGTGCAGCACCGATATCTGAATACATCACGGGTCCATTAAAATTCTGTGTTGAATTGGATGTACCCATCGTTGGCACATCTTCATCACTATTTTTTTGATTACTTAAACGACCGCGCCCAAATCCACCATAAAATTGAACTCCAAACCAGCTGAAAGGTCGCTTCTCATACGCAGCTATCCACATAATATCGTTTTCAGAGTTAGCTGTGAACTTAGAATCCCAAAAATGAAATGAAAATTTAAAACTATTTCTATAAACCTGGTGAAGATAACGGAATCCGCCCGACTTTATTGTTTCACTCGAATTCAAATCCTGAAGCTTCAGGGCTTTAGCTTCTTTTTGATTTAGACTTTCTTCTAATTCTGCAAGCTCGTTCTTTTTGGCAATTGATTCTTGTTCTGACTTTTTTATCTGATTTATTTTTTCTATCCGTTCCTGAATATTTTGAATTTCTTTGCTGCTGTGAATGAACTCACGCTCAAGCTCCTCAATGTCCAGGGATACCGACTTTCTTTTTAAATCGCTAATTTCAAAATCCAAAGCCCGAAAACAAATATGATTTCCATTTTTAAACTCACACTCGGTCCGTTTTGGAACGACAGTGTAGTCAAATGCCGTACAATCAGATGATAGTTGACACAACCTTTTAAACTCTTCTATGGCACTTTCTCTCGACTTGATTCTGGCCTCCCCCAGGTTTCGTGACTGTCCAACACCACATGCAGTAATAACTTGCCCCCTTCGCGTAGAGGATGCTTCACGGCAAAGCCACTGGGCATTTGCCGTGGAAACAAAGATAAAAATTATAGGCACTATGACCACAACCGGTTTAACTTTCATAATACTACTTTAAAACTTTTGCGTACGGCTCGCACTTTTCTGAAGAACTGCAAAATCGTATCTCTTCTATATTGAAATATTTTTTATTATTTAATCTTCCAAGTAGTTTGACCGTTGTCGACGTACCAGGTTTTAGCCCATCAATTAAATATTCGATCATGTCCTTTTTTTCTTTAGGAACAGCTAGGCATATCCAATCATTATCTGTATATATACAAGGACCCGATGTTGAATCGCCCATCGAACCACAATAACCATCGAGCACTCCTCGATCGGCAACATATTTTATAATTTCACATTTCATCACCACCAATTTACCTTGATACTTTTCGGGCGAGGCCTGAAGCCGCCGATAGGCGACTTCCTCGTGCTTGTTTTCGTTCACAATTTTCTCTTTTATAATTCCACCATCTTTTTTGCATTTATCAATATCTGGATAAATTACTACAAGGGCCTCGGCCTTACATTTCAGAGTTGTCTTATCATTAGTTTCTGATGACTTTTCACAGCCGACCAATTTATAGTCTGGACTCTTGGCGATCGAATCTGTGAACTCAACGCATTCGTTTTTATCATTTTTTTGATAAAGACAAAACGCGGACACTGGAAACAAAAGTATTACGATTAAAAATGTGTTTTTCATTTTACCCCTTTACTTTTTCGATGTTGACTCGATACTGAACCCCACGGTCTGTAAATGTCGTAGAGCTAATTATCTGACGCTCAACTTTTTCATCAAATAAAATCTGCACTAAACTTAATCCTAAATAGTCAGCTAATTTTTTTAGTTGCCACATATTTTTAGCCGACGGCTTTCTGGATGAGCTATACCAGTCGTGGAGAATGGAAACGCTGACGCCGATCTCTTTGGCGATCCTAGACAAGACTTTGCCCTTTAGTTCACGCTGTAATACTTGTGATAATTTGATTTCTTTTTTCACAAATATAAGTTTGTTCGTAAAAATCTGGGTTTGATTCTGATTTCCGATAAACGTAACCACCTTTCCGACATAATATGATTTTAAACTGTCGGTTGGTCGTGTACATTAGTGATTGGTATAGTTGGGCCGGTTGATTCAGGTAATCAGAGGACACTTATGGACATTTCGATTTGATGCATATCCAAAATATATTCTGATATTTGTGCGCACGAATTTTTCTCCAAAATCCAGGCACGCTTACTGCAAATATCTTTTGTGAACAGCATTTTTAGCTTAACTTAGTTCTATTTTGACGAAAGGGCTCGGGCTGTCCATAAACTAGACACCTGGAAACAAAAAATGAATCATATTGATATTGCATTTTTCGATCTATTGTTAGTATTGAGTTTAGCTCTGGGCGTTCCTGCGTTTGCCGCGCCTGAATGTTTAACATTTTACAGTGGAAAACCAGGGACTAGGGTAATTTCGATACTTCCGGCAAGCTCTAAATTAAGTGTGAACCCGGTTACTACCAAATTGAAAGGCCAGATTGTAATCAGAAGGCAATTTGCTGGCGTCTTATCAATACCTGAATCCGTTGAAATCGCCCAAATTGTTATTAAATCTCTTCCCGAAAATACCGTTTCAGACAATACCCTGACCGTAATAAACTTGTTTGACTCACAGACATCGAAAATAGCCAACAATGTAATTATTAACGATGGAGAAAATCGGACGGTCATCATTTCGATAAACATTCCAATAGTGGGAAACGCTATTAAATTTCCAAAAATTCTGACGATTGCGAATACACCAAATCCAAACTTAAAATTTAAGGTTTCAAAAAAAGTGGATGATAGTATTTATGTTAGCGGTCTAATTTCGATCTCGGCGGAGCCTCCAGAAGCATTTTTTGCTTCGTCAACACGTACGGAAATGAAAGAATTTGGTTTCAAAAACACACACTCAAATCTAGCATCTACTTGGGTGGTGCGAGCTCCTGACTCACGAAGCGAAACAGTTTTCAAATATAGTTTTGCTGCCGAGGGAAGAGAATTTGATCTTGCATACAATGATAAATTTTTAGTTGTTGCGGGCATTGGCCCAGAAAGCGCTCCAACCTCTAGTGGGTTTCGGGAATCAGATATGATGATTTCCGGTGATGAACAGAAAGGAGTGCTTGCAAAAGCATTGCAAATTTTAAAAACCGACAAATTAGATCTTAAAGCACTTAATGACCTTAAAGGTATTGCACTTAGACCAAATGCAAATGACGTTATTTTAAACGGTCTGAATTATACTTGGTCGCTGACTAAATCAGGTTTCAGTGATTTAGTCACTAATCCCGTTGATTATCGTAAAATAATCTCTACAGAGTATGACCAGTTTCTATCGACACTCTTTGAAGATGGAAAAGTAAAAAGAAATAAAATTAGCTATCTATTAGCAACGTCTCGAGGATGCACCCAGGGATGCGCAATTTGCTGTTCTGGAGGACTTTCCCCTTTTCAATTCTTTACGGGTGACCGCGTGTTGCAAGATTTGAAAAAAATTGCAGATCTTCATCGCGATCAACGTCAAATTGACATTTTCTTTGTAGATAGTAACTTTAACAATAACCCAAATCGAATTATTGAAATTGCCAACCTTTTAGAAAATGGCGAGCTGCGTGGACGCTTTAGATTTTTTGTACGTCATAACACATTAAATGGGTTTTTGTCAGGTCAGGTGGAAGGCCATAAAAAAGTAAATATCGAACTAATTGATGCCTACCGCAAATTAGGAATTACCGAAGTTATGATGGGAATAGATACGTATGATAACAATTCATCAGTCACATTAAAATCAAATCGTAAGGTGTTAGCCAAAAAAGGTATTAATCTTCGCCCAATATATAGTTATCAAGAAATTTTTAATGCGGTTCATGAAATGAATACCCGCAATATGAAAACACGCGGGTTTCTTCTAACCAATAATCCGTTTGTAAGCGATCTCGACAGACTTGATTCTTATTACAATCTTACATTACTCTGGGCATCCAACCCTTTATTCTCAGTAGACGCAAGGGAACGAAATATTATTCAATTAAAGCCATTTGAAGGGAGCCCCGTCGGTGACGCTGCGAAATCAAACCCTGAATTGGTAAAGGATGGTAGATTTAGAACTAAAGGACTTTACGGCGAGCTCGATGAGTCGATGGACTTTATGGTCTTTAATAGCAGAGCCGAGGTCATTGGAATCAAAATGGGACTGAAAGCCTTATTTGATCAGAGACAGAAAATTATAGAGCGTAGTCTCCAAGTCATAGAGACACCAGGATACGACTCAAAACAAAAAATGAATGCCCACGCTATGCTAACAAAAATTTCCCAAAGAGACATTGAAATCTATGCATTTATAGATAGGTCACAGAATAAAGACTCGCAAGTCCTTGAAATGATGGCCTCCATGAAAAGGGACTTAAGCCGCTTCCCTAAAAGTTCAATCAATTTATTTGAATATCAAAATTTACTTTTTTCAGAATCCATCGAACCGTTGCAAAGATCATTGAGTGGAGCATCTGGTGATTAAGAAAATTTTAACATTTATATTTGTCTTTATATCGTTTGTCAGCGCAAATGACATTTGTAGGCAATTTTATCTAAAGAAATCTTTTGATGCACAGATTGACCATACAATTGAAAATTTACCCATATATGTGGAAGATAATTTGGGCGCTTTATTTATAAAAAATATCTCTCAAGGAAAAAAGGTTTTTATTATTCTTGGAGACGGGTTTGAAGCTCGTGAAAAACTTCAATCTGAAGGATTCACAAATATTCAATCCATTGAGAAGCGAGTGGGCTTTCATCAGACCTGGACTGCTATAAAAAATGGTGAGGCCGTATTAGTTGTTACCAGAGTAAATGGTGTCGATAGAGTTGAACATATAGTCTCTTTTTTTGATCTACTAAATGTACAACCAAAAATAGAATTTATAGGCCAGCACCGATCATGGAAGGCGGAATATCTTAATCTATTTACTAAAATAGGACCTCCTCCCGATTTAGCTGTCATTGGATTTTCTAATACTTTTACACAAAGTCTTCTCCCAATTAGTTCATTTCTGCTAAATCCTAGACTTGCATGGCAGCGCCTGAACGCACTTAGACAGAAAAAACGAACAGGTGGAACCTCTGACATTTCTACACTGCCAGTACAGGTGGTTAAACTAAAGAACGGGCAGAGAATTTGGTTTTTCCAAAATGTTTATGGTGACCTAGTCCTGGATATCGCAAAAGCGCTTGACCAATTTGGAGTTAAAAATATTCTTTATGCTGGCACTGCGGGTTCAGTTAATGAAAATTTTCCCGTCGGACGAATAGTTCAACCGACAGAATGGCTAGATGAAAACAAAATCTTACATCCAATAACGTGGAACAGTAAACTCTCAGGCGTAGATAGAGTAGGTCGATACACGAGAGTTTCAACACCAAATGTTGAAACAAAAGATTGGTTGAGAAAGCAAATTCTTGACCGAATTGACTTGATTGAAGTCGAAGTCGGCCACTTGTTAAAATTTTTCTCGAATAATCACGAGACTGATTTTGATGCTGTACTGGTGGTGTCAGATATCTTGGTCGGAAACAATAAAAAAGATCTCACATCATGGACTAAAAAAAACTTAGTTGGACTTCTTACTCCATTTAAGAAAATCATAGCTCAAAAACTGAAGACGTCTGATTCTAATTTGGATGTACAATCCTACGAGGTTTTTACACCATGAAATCTCTTAAAAATCTAATTGGCATTACTCTTTTATTGTTATCAACTAATGCTTTCTCCGCTTGGATTGAAGACATTTCTGGACGCAATTTAAGTTTAGTTGTTTATATTGGAACTTTTGACCCAATACACGAAGGACACCAAGAGATTATAGATTGGCTTGTTCGATCTGGTAAATACGATGGAGTAGTCGTCATACCAAATGATCGCCCACTTCATAAACCAGGTGCAACGGCTTATGAAACTAGGCTCAATGATCTTCGACTAATTTATGGTCAACATCAAAAAGTATATGTCCCTAAAGAATATAGGGAGTCTTTTCCTGTCCCCATGTCTATTTCACAAATTAGAGGTATTAAAAAAAATTGTAGAAACTGTTCATTTGTGGGTGCGTTTGGGGATGACATTTTGTCGTCCACATTTAAGCTGACTACTACCAGATTTTTATTGAGTGATTTAAAAAAATGGTTAGTTTTTACTAGAAACTTCAGGGACCAAATTCCAAAGTATTATTTAGGCCGGCCAATTGAACCAATTGAGTTTTCCAATCCTGAGTCGTCAAGCCACATAAAAAAACAACTTCTAGCTATTTCTGATAGAGATTCTTCTCAATCAGCTAAATTAAATATTCACCAAAACGTCTTAGATAGAATTCTATTTAGTAATGCTTATTCAAATGGCGGTACCTATTTTAAAACGGGAGATATAATTTCGTTTTCTTTACGCCGCGGAATGACCCCAAAAATCGTTCAAGCTATCTCTGATAGTCCGTTTGACCATGTCGGAGTTTTAAGCTGGGAGCAGGACTTACTTTTTATTTATGAATTTATTTTAGGAAAGGGTATTGTTAAATCTAAGCTATCCGATCGCTGGAATTACTATAGAGACTCGAATGGACAAGTCCACTTCGCCTTAGCTTATGGCAAAAAAGACCTTGGTGAAAAAGATTTGGAACGGATAAAAATGTTCCTTGCTAATGCTGCCGATTTTTCAAATCAAAGCTTTAAGTCATGTACTGATTTTGTACTTAAATCGTTATCTGAGCTGGGAGTTACACTTAAATTTGATCCATCTGAAAGAATAAAAATACAATCAAGAGTTAAATCAATAGCGAATATGGAAAAATATAAAGACATTCCGATTTATGAAACCATAACTCCCGTGGAAATTTTAAAAAAACTTAATCTAGTTTATTCTTCAGAACCCTCGCTTCATTGGACTGGCTCCGATCTTCAAACTGCCTGGGGTCACTCGACTCCGAGTTGCTTAGGCTTTTATAAATAAGTTAAACGACTCAATGTTATGCCTTCTTTCTAAAAACCGTCTGCTCCAGCTTTTCCAAACGCTCTTCAACAGAGTCATGAGTATCCATAGACTTACGAAGAAACCAGTTCAAGAATGTTTGATAACCCATCCCTTGCTTTTCGCCCTCGACCTCAAGCCAATTCAATATTTCCGGATCCAACCGGAATGTCTTAATGACTTTTAAATCTTTAGATTTTTTTGCTTTCTTTGCTTTTGAAAAATCATATTCATCTCTCATAAATCACCTCGAATTATATTGTTCAATTTCCCGTGGTTTGGCTTTTCTGGCCGAAATAATCCTGACTCTTTCGCCTTCGACTTTTTCAACGTAGACGACAACCAGAACTCGTATATTTTGCGATAGCCCTAAACGAATCCAGCGCTCTTCCTTTTCACTATGATCAGGGTCCGTCATCTCGACGGCTGAATCATCACTCCACACCGTAGCCGCCTCAGTAAAGCGAACCCCGTGCTTCTTGTAATTGCTATCGGCCTTTAGGTCGTCCCATTCAAAATCCACAGAATCCATCCTAATTCATTGTTACAACAATGTAAATACATTTATTAAAATACCACTCGTACCCTGCTTAAAACGGTTTAAATCAAAATCCAACTTTCTTTTCCCCCTTTGTTTACCTAACACTCAAAACTCGATAAAACTTGTTTAGGTAAGTCACACCCTAATTAAATTTCGCGTGATTTCAATCATTTAGTTGTCTTTTTTAGACTCCTCAATATATCCATACTAAAAACTGGTACACGCACTAGCTTGAGGTGGTAGCGCTCGAAAGGGCGTGCTGGTTCAAGTCCAGTCCCGGGGACCAATTTATTGTGCTTGAGTTTATGATCTTGGTTTGTTGAACTTCTCGATGATTAAAACCGCAGCCCGCCACCGTTAACCATATATTAGTCCAGCTTGTGTTTGTACCGCTAACCACCGAAGATGGCGTACTTTTTCAAGGCTAATTTTATTCCAAAGCTGGTTGATTAATTCGTTCACTTTAACCCTTTGCTGAAGGTAGGAATAGTTCATAGAGACTTGATAATAGCCACCCAGTGCGGGGGCCGCGAGTTCGACATAATTAGCGCCATTAAAAATACGAAGATTGGTAGCTCCGACAACAGCTCCTTGTCCTGTTCCAGTGGTCACCAGATTTCCCGTTGAATTGATCGAAGTACTTCCACCGATGGTCCCCAGCGTTAACAGGGGGTTAAGGGCACCGCCACTGACCTTGCCCGCGGTCGAAAGAGTTGGGATATCGCTCTCAGCCAGGGTAGTTCCACTTGTCACGCGGCCCTTGCTATCCGTAGTCACTTTTGTATAGGTGCCCGCCGTCCCCACATTGGGAAGACCTGCTGCGAGCATTATTGAGTTCTGTTCCCGTTGTCGATACGCCGTCGGCAAGCTTGAGGATTAGGTTTGCCTTGTAGCCACCAACTTGAAGTACCTCGACGGCCATAGGGACATAGTTGATCGGGAGCGCCGGAGCGGCTTCCCAGGTTCCTGAGGCAAAGGTTCCATCATTGAAGGAAAGCTGAATGCGACGACCATCCGAAGAATTGGGAGTCCACGAGCTACCACTCGCGCATTGCCCGCCGCCAAAAATATAGCTTTCCTTGTTAGCAAAGATTTGCTCAAGAGTGTAGCCGCTGGAATCCACGCGGGATCCAGAACCATCAAAAAGGCTCAAAGAAAACATTCCGCTTGTTTCAGACAGGTTCTTGGTCTGAAGCTCTTCGTAGAGCAGACATTCTTCGCTGCAAGAACTACGAATCTGCACTTTAAACTGAACGCTACTGGCAACGACAGGATTACCGCTGGGATCAATCAATTGCCCTTGGCAGGTGACACCTGTCCCGAATAGACCATGGTTCAACCCCGTCTTATTATGGAACAGGTCCAAAGATTTAAATGCCTTTAATTTCGTCAATAAGATCAAAAAGCCCTGAAACTCGAATTATTATGGAATATGTCTCGAAAATAGTTCTACAATTAGAACAGTAATTCGTTCTGGGGGGAATGATGAAGTCCAAACTATTTTCAATTGTTGCCAAAGCCTTGGTGCTGGGGGCTGTAGGCTATTCCCAGCACTCTATGACAATCAACAATCCTAAGGACCAACTGAGTCCCGCTGAAATCTTCGCCCGATGCTATGCCAAGCTCGTCCGCAAACCGGTGATGAGTAACGATGAAACCCTCATTGCTCTTCGTTCTGGGTCCTATAGCGATGCCGAATCTGCCTGCTCTTTATTACTAAACAGGGCTAATCTGGGTGCAAATGGAGTCCTTGCAAACCCCAGGGACAATGTGGCCAGAGATATCCTTACGACTATGCAAATGGTACACAACTCATGGTTTACGTCCCAATCCATTATCCTTTTAGAGGCGGTTTCTGAAAATAAATTGGTTTCGGATCTGGATGAGCCGGGCTTGTATTGGACACGGGCTCTTTTTAAGACCGGGGAGACTGCCGATTCCGTATTGAAGTACGGAAATGGCTTGAAGTCAGTCCGTCGTCGCGACAGTGAAGATGTTTCATTGACGCATTTTCAGGCTCGTTCATTTTTTTCTTATGATAGCAGAATCACCGGTGTTGATAATCGGAATCTCCTCTTTCGTGTCGCATTTATGAACGATATAAAACTCGCTGCAGACGATGGAGCCAATTATTCCTTTCTCGATATTCCAGATCCACAGCTCTCACAATTTGGAGAAATGATAGGAATTTCTGATCAGACCCCACTAAGGATTGGGCGCTTGGTGATTCCCTCGGTCGGACATACACCCACTAACACTCTTTTGCGCGATCCCACCCAGGGGCCTAACCTCAATGTGGATCTTCATCGACACTTTGGCGGTGGAGTTTTGGGAAGTGTTATGTATGGTCTTAAGAATACCAACTTAGTCCGAAATGATATTCCCAGGGACTATACCATCATTGACCGTCGATTTGCCTCGAGGGTCTTTCAGGACTTCTTGTGCTACCAATTGCCAGTTTTGAATGCAAGCGACGTCGATGTGGTTCCTAATTCCAACTTCCCATTTCAGCAAAGCAAAAGCTGTATGCAATGCCATGCAACCATGGACGAATTGGCTCTGATTCAAAGGAATTTTATTTGGGCCACGTCCAGTGCCCTTCCAGGAAACTTCAAAATTCTAAGTCCTCCAGACCCTGCACGTGAGCCCAAAGGTGCCCAAGTTCTTACGCGTTTTCAACTTCCCATAAGTACTGATGCCGGAGCCCCTTTTGCTCTGCAAGAGCCAAGGGGTCGCCTCCATTTTCGCACGCGCTCGGGAACCCTTGTTGATCTTCCGATCACTAATTTTGCCGAAGTGGGTAATGCCTTGGCAAGCCAAGATGACTTCTACTCCTGCGCTGCTAAGAGATATTACAGTTACTTTACTGGAGTCGATGTTGTTCTAGAGGCAGAACCTGCCAACGAATTGGAACGGGAACATTTGGAATTCGTAAAGAAGTTAGGCTTTCAATTGAAAGAGGACAAAAGCCTACGCAAGGTTATCGAAAGTATATTTAAGTCCGAAACCTTTCAAAGTCGCAACTATAAGACAGAGGGAGATGCCCAATGAAGCCAACGACTAATCGACGTGACTTTATGATGCGTTCTATTCAATCACTGGGCGCTATAGGACTCTCACAGGGTACAATTGCTTCACTGATGGGGGCCATCTATTCAAGAGCTTTGGCAACCGAGGCTCAAAAATTGAAATTAAATGAAAAGGGTTTCCGTTATGTTTTTGTGAACCTATATGGGGCTCCGCCGCGTTGGATGTTTGACATGCCGCCAACACCGATGGGTTCAAGTCCAAGCAACTACGTTAGTGGAGGATTTGGCAACTCCTTTGAAATTTCTGGTCAGACGATCCAATTGCAAAACCGAACTTTTACTTACAACTATGGATCGGGGAAATCCCTTTTTCTTCCCCCAGTTTGGGGAATGAGTCCGACGGGTTTAGACTTCACATCGATTTTGCCCCATGCCCTTTTTGTTCGAGGGATAGATATGGAAATTAACAGCCATCCTGTTTCAAACGCTCGTCAAGTGGCCCCGATTTCCGGTGGCCACTCACTTCATGGCGTTGTCGCCGACCAAATGGGAAGCCCCATCGCCGCCGTTGTGACCACTCTTCCTTCCGGAGCAGCATTCAAATCGGCAAAGGGTCTGGGATCAACACCGGCCAATCCCAGTGGGAATCCCATTGATGCTATCATTGCCCCCTTTAGAAATATGCCCAACTCAATTCCTTTTAGACAGGAATTAGCTAAGCCGGTGGTGACTCAGTTTTTGGATCGTATCGACAGGTACGCAAAGATAAATAAGATGCCGGGCTCAACCCTTCGAAATGCGCTCGATTCGGCAGATCAGTTGATTAGATTGAATATTGATTCCCTGGCCGCGCTTTGGCCCGGTCTATTGAACAAATACACCGACATTGTAAATAGGGGAATCCGACCTTCAAAGGGAGAGTTGCCTGGAGTGTACGACAAAATTATTCCTTGTGTTTCTGGAGATTTACGCTTGCGGTTTAGAATTCAAGATTCAAACCTAATGGATCATTCCGACGCTAGGGACATGATTCAAAGTGATAGCACACACGCTCAGATGTCTCGCCAATTTGCTTTAACGGAATTTCTTTTAACGACAGGGATGAGCTCCTGTGTGGATTTGGCCGCAGGAACAAATGTCTTGGATAAAGCCTTAGTTAGAACCGGACTCAGTGTCCCCATCATTGCAGATCAACATGGTGTGGGAGCAGTGACCAGTATCGTTGCAACCACCCTGTACTATCGTGCCCTCCTGGGATCCCTCACAGAACTTGTTTCATCGCTTAAGTCTCAGCAGCTATTTGATAAAACTGTTTTGCATATTTCTTCTGAGTTTAATCGCAATCCAAGAGTGGATGGTTCCGGATCTGATCATGGAGTTAGGGGCGGGAACAGCACTATTATTTCGGGAATGTTTGATGAGGTTTCCTATATTGGGAATATCCAAAAAAACGGATTCAGTGGTTCTCCTGGGACATGGGGCCTTGCAGCTGATTGGACCTTCGAAGATGGAACAAGGAGACCAATTAAGGTCAATGACATTGCTAGGACCATCACTGGCATGACTAACTCGGCGGAGATTGTTGCCAATGGGTATTCGCTGGTTAGGCCTGCTGCCAATGGAAAATGGACTCCAAAAACTTCTGGGGGCGAAAATGTTTAGAGCTGCTTTACCCAAATCAATTTTTCGAGTTTTGATTGCCTTTGTTGCCTTCTGGGGACTAGGAGCCTTGTTTCAGAATTGTTCTCAGGGGTTCGAGACTTCTCCTTATGAAATGATGTCGACAATGGAGAAACAGGTAGAAGAACACTCCATCCAGACTAAAAAATTGTCGACGACCTTTGATTTACAACTTTCCGATAGGAACTACGTCGCGGGAGTTCTAGAAGATGTTTTCGGTCCTTCTGCGAAAACTAAACTGACAGAAATGGTTTACTCGAAGCCAGATGAGTTCGGAGGTCCTTGTTCTGAATATGCTCATTATAAGTACAAAAGAGGAACAGCCTATTTGGACAAAGACCCCAACCTGGTTTGCAACATCAACCGATCCATCAAGCCCCTTGTCGCCCCAGCCCAAGCAGTCCGTCAGGGATGGTTAATTCAGGCCTGCGCTGCTTTAGTTGGAACCTCTGGGGATACAACATCTGAATTGAACTATGCTCTTGGAAAAATTAAATACGGATCCAGCGACTCTAACCTACCTGAGCCAAACGATGCCAATCTTTTGAGTCTGCATAAATTATTCTATCGCGAGCGACCATTGCCTCCGCGGTCTGTTTTAGACGCACTGAGAGTCTTATTCCAAGAAGAGCGTCCAACAAAGGAAGAATGGCGCTCTGCTATTTATAGCTATTGCATTTCTTCTCAATGGCAGGTGCTTTAATATGAAAATTGAAACGACAAGTCTTAAATCTAAGGGATTCGCCCTATGGTTCTGGAGCTCGCTCTTTTTCTTTATGACAGTATCAATCTCTTTGGCCGAAGATTTCAGGGGTATTGTTTCGCTCTTGAAAAGTTCAAACTGGATTGCAGGACTTAATATTCCATTGCGTGTTAGCGGAATTGATTTTTCAGCCAAACCTAGTGTCTTTGCTGAGGTCGTTCCTGGCACTCTCAGTTCTCGTGATTGCAAAGTCCTTAGAGACCCATTTATTCCGGAAAACTTTCTATTACGCTGCCTTAAGGAAGGAAGTGTTTCGTTGAGGTTCACGGTCAGTTCCGCCTCAGGTTCTGGAATGATTCTTAACTATGGTCCTTTGAACATTGTAAAACTCGATGGTCTCAAAACTCCCGATTCCTCTTCTGGTGGAGGATCTGACAATCCAGGTGGAGGAGGAGGTGGGAACCCTGACGTATTGGCAGGCGGGCAACTTTTCACTACTTACTGTATCAGCTGCCATACCAACAAATCTAGCTTTCTGAGTCGATACCCCTCATCCAGCACGGCCATTGATGCTGCGATCAATAGCCCTGTTCAAGGAGTGGCCATTCCAGCTATGACCTATCTGGCTTCTTCTTTGACTAAGTCTCAGATCGATCAAATTTCTTCTTACTTGCAAGCCCCTTGATAGGGAAGAGGACAACTTATGAACAAACAAACTAAACATACCCTAGGAGTAATTTCCGTCATTCTAGGCACGCTCGTCGCCCTTGTATTTTTTCAGAATTGCTCGCAAATTATGAATTCAGAGTCGTTGAAGTCTCCGAGTGATTCAGGGCTTATTGATTTCTTTCAATACAAATATACAAAAAAACCGAACCTCTACTCCAACCTGGCACTCATCTTCCCTTCAGAAAACGAAATTGGAAATTTTGCTGTGTTCAGAATACAAGGCATGCTGGTTCCTGCCAATGGCAGTAACGGCGAGATATCTTACAACGTTTCCATTACGGATGATACCGGAAAATCAATCTGCGCTGGGGACTCCGGAATTTTGGAGCCCGGCGAGCAGAATTTTGATTTTGAATGTCTTGGTAAGATGGATATCTCTAAAGCTCATGTTGAAATGGCGGCCACCTACAATCAGATCCAAGAGAATTTTCAAGCCACTTTTACCAAAGATTAATTTCAGAAATTGAAGGCGTAGCAAGTACTTATGCTTACACCCTCAAGTTTTTAAGGAATTGAGCCGAATTAAAGTCCATGGATTCAAATGGTATGAATCGCTGCCATTGCAATGTAAACCAACAAACCTCCCCACACTTTGGTATTTGGTAAAAATTGTTAGCCTGACTTCAGTCCATAACTGTAGGAGGTTTTCATATGAAGTGTTGGGTCTCTGCTGACGAGCTTTTAAAAGAAGCCAGGGGATTTTCTTCTACAGATTATTTATTGGTAAAGCTTTGTTTAGATCTTTGGTGTGATCAAGGAAAATTCAAAGTTCATGAGCTTTTTAAGCTTGAACCAGACATTTTTAAACAGGCCCTTCAGGCCCTGGAATACTTAGCTTCTTAAAGTCATCAGGTGTGTAAGCCTTTTTACCTTGAAGTAAATCTTTGGTTAGTTGCTCAAAATACTCTCGAGGATTGACTTGATTTAATTTACAGCTCTCCACTAATGAAAATAAAATGGCAGCTGTCTTGGCTCCTCGTTCAGAATGAGTACCGTACCAGGTCTTTCTTCCAACAACATGACTTCTTAAAAGTCTTTCTTGAGCATTATTATCTATAGGCACTTCCGCATCTTCTAAAAACAAAGTCAGCCCCTGATAATTATTTAGTACATCAACAAACCTCCCCACATTTTAAAAGTAAATTAAATTTAGTAAATTGATATCACAACAATACATGGAGGTATGTTATGGATTTAGAAGTATTAAAGAAAAAGATCAGCACTTTTCGTAGTGAGGGCGGTCGAGTTCGTAAAGTAAGTGATGAACTACTTATGGA
>JAFLCC010000020.1 GCA_017302835.1 Deltaproteobacteria bacterium
GTCCATTCCCTGACGCTCCTTGATTTAGTTTTTTTGCAACATCAATCAAATCAAAGACTCAGGGCTTGGGCAATTTCTTCTTTATGTATTACTTTTTACGGCACCCCATGAAAAGTTAGAGACCCGGGTTTACCTCTGGATCATATCTATGGGCCTTTGTGACCGCACTCTTTAAGTTATCTGGTGATACCACCTGCGGAGTACCCGAAAAATATTTAAACATATTTACATGTGAACCTAGAAAATCAGAAGATTTTTGACTCCACGTAAACTCCGCAAAGGCATATCGGCTTTGACATAAAACACCAACAAATAGTTCTGTTGTTTTTATTTCTCCACTCACTGGGTCTAAAATATCTATCCCATCACAATAATCAATTTCACAACGTTCTCCTGGCTTGAAAACCCTTACCATTGTGACTCTTGAGAGATTTATATTTTTCTTTAACTGCTTCCAAAACCCAGAGTATAGAACTGGAACTTTACCACTTGCAAACAACTCTTCATGTATTACTTGAAGTGATACGCCTTTTAAGTATTCATTTTTAATATCTTCCCAATGAATTTGATGTACCCAAAAATTTTCTTCAGTTACAGGCTTAGTAAAATTAGCTTTCTCTGAATTTATTTTTAAATTATCAGACTTAATCTCTTCTACATATTTATTAATGGTATTTCGGTGAATCCCAAGAGTCGTCGCAATTCTGCGATTTGAAAAATTTAATTCTAACAATCTTTTTACTTCTAAAATTTCTCGCATGCTGAGTCCTTTTCCTGACATTATTCAACCTCCAAGTTTGTTAATTAGTTAACTTCAACAAACTCTTTGGTTTCGGCAAAATGCGTTCAGCATGACGTGGCACAACATCAAGGAAATTGACTGGCACAGTATCAAAGGAAATCAGGTGGCACACTATTCAGGAAATCGAGTGGCACAGTATCGAGGAAATTCGACAGCTTAAATGCAGAATTCGTAAATAAGATATACAATCTAAATTTAAAAAATTTCGATTTATATAACAAGGTTCTTTCGCTATTTCTGCACATGGTGAACTACAGTAGTAGTTCCTTTGAGGATTTAGTAAAGTCGGAAGCCAAAGATCTTCAAAATAAATTCGAAAAAAAATTAGAGGCTGCTTTAGCTCCATTTCTTAACTGATTTTTTTAAGCAAGAAAACAAGAGTCTATTTCTTTACTGGCACTGTTACGGTGACATTAACAATATCTTTTACTCCCATGGACATATACCTAATTCCGCTTATTTTAAAATCAGCCATGTTAAGATCAAATTGAGCTTCGACTTCTTTATTATCGATGACTTTATAGGTGCCTTTAATTTCTTTTTCAATACCTCTAAATTTGAGTTTGCCTTCGCCCTTTCCTGCTTTTCCTTTTCCAAGGGTCAACGTGGCTTCTGGGTATTTATCAACTTCAAGATATTTCTTTTTCATATGATCATCTCTTAATCCCATATCTGTTGTTAAGGATTTCAAATCTACGGTTATTTTTTCTGCAGTGACTTCATTATTTTTAATGGTTACCGATCCCGTAACCGATTTTGTTTTAGCTTTAAAAGACCCAGCCGGAGAGATTTTACAATTTACGGATACACCTGTTTCCGCGTTCACAGAAGTGATGGTTAAAAAACTTATTAAAACCATCGATTTTAAAAGTAGACGAAAATTTAAAATTTGCCCAGTGGTCATATGATTTTCTCCTTAAAAATAATGCTCGATTGATGCCCTTATTGTATTTTTTTTGACAAACTAAACAATAGTTTTTCGTTATAGTTTTTATTTTCTAGATCTTCAGAAGTGAGCTCATTAATCTTTAAAAAGAACTCTTATGTAACGCGAAAACGATTAAAACATTCTTGGCAATAAAGCATCTGTAATTAAACTGTCCACTCCCCAATTTAATAATTCCTGCGCTTTGTCTTTGGAATTAACGGTCCATGCGGAAATTTTAAAATCTTTATTTTTAAAAAAAGAAACCAGTTGTTGGTCTAGCATTAAAAAATTAAAATGAATCAGATGAGGATTAACAAGCGGCAATAACCACATTTTTTTAAGAAAAAAATGATTCCAATTTTCAGGCTCATTCGTAACCAGCATCGCTCTTGGAATCATCGGCAATACTTTTTTTAATCGTGCGAGGGACCACGGATTAAAACTCGAAAAAAGAATTTGATCTTGAGTTTTCGTTTTATTAATTACTTCTAAAATTTTTTCTTCTATCAAGGCTGATTTAATTAATCGAGACTTAATCTCAATATTAAGAAAATCAGGTCGATTCTTAGTTGATAACACTTCCAATAAGGTGGGTAGACTTATCAATCTCTTAAGATCATTATAATTCAATTCGGATATCTGGACATTTATACCAAGCTCTCCGATTAAATCAAAATCATGAAATAAAATGGGAATCCCGTCTTTGGTTAACTGGACATCAAATTCCGCCATCAAAAAACTTTGATTTTTAGCTTCCATTAAGGAAGCTAATGAATTCTGCCTATTTGATTTTAGCCAGCAACCACGATGGGCTTGCAATTGTGGCATTTTCCACCCTGCCTTCCATTTGGGCGCAGAGGCTAATGAGGCAGGTAAGTATTTAATTTGATTTTGGATGAAATTGTGGTTCATCTCTTGATCCCTGAATGACAAATTCCATTTTAGGAATCATCAAATTTCCAGTAAGTACTCCCTGATGATTCCAACCACCCGAAGTCTTCCACTTATTTGCTGTTGTTAACTTCCATAAAGACTTGTCATAATCTGAAGTGTAATTCAAATTCACTTGGGAGTAATTTGGTAAAAGCGGTATTCCAAATTTAGAAAAATAACTAACTAATTTTTCTTCCACATCTAGCTTTGCGGCCTTTACCTGAATTTGAATTTCCTTATTCATTTCAGAATGAATGGTAGTTTCCAATTTACTTAAACTCAAATAATCATTCGCTATAGATTCGACATCAATTCGTGAGTTCATGCTCACTGTGTTTTTATTACCTGTGGCTTTAAAATATAATTTATCTATGACCAAAGGAGTGTCTTTATGAGTTAGCAGCTTTGAAGTTTTTGGAGATAAAGTGATCTTTTGCAATTCGGATGTTAAGATAAAATACTTATCTTTTTTTATAGAAAGATTTAAAAAACCAGGTATTTCATTTAGATGAAATATTCCTGTAGATCTAAAGTTAATGCTTTCTTTACTATAATCTCCAGCAAAAGAAATTCTATTGATTTTTTCATTTTGCCTTAGCCCATTGCTTGAGAAGTTAAAAGCCAAACCTTCTAACTTACCTTGATAAGTGATTTTATTATCATCAGCATATCTGATATTTCCATTAAGAATACCAAAGGAATAAATTTGATCTGGAGTTTTCAATAGCTTAGTAACTTCAAAAAAAGTATCCAAATTCAAATTATTAATTTGAATATCAAAAGGATCTGGTTGTCTTCTGATACCTCTGGGAAAAATGATTTCATCCGATGTGATGTCGCCAAACTTTCCATCAATTTTGACTCGTTTTAATTCCAATCGAGACGTTTCCCATTGTTCATTACTTCCTTCAGAATACCCAGAAAAAGAGACCCATCCTGATTTTACCAACATATCTTCTTTGATATTCAAAAAAGGAATTTCCATGATTTTTTGGATGGGTAAATTTTTAACTTCAGATTGAATTTGATATTTTTTTTCATCCAGTCTATTCAATAAACTGATAGAGAAATGTCCTTCCCTGACTCCACCTAATATATTCACTTTGATTAGTTTTTCCGGGAACTCGGAATATTCAATGTTTAATACTGTCTTCACTTCAGAAGTCATTGATTTCAAAAAAACAGATAAATCAATTTGTGTTTTTAAGGTGATTATTTTAGGTTTGTCAGATTTATTTTCTATGATTAAATGACTTAGAGAAAAATCAGAAATGCTTTTATCCTTAAAACTAAGGTTAACTGTTTCCACTTTAACTCGACGGAGTTGTTGGTTTGTCTTTTTTGGAAGGACTGGAATTTTATCCACTAGGGAAATCTTGTTTTTGAAAGAGCTATTCTGGTTGAGCATCTCTGAATTTAAAGTCTTTTGATGACATTGAGGCTTTGAGTTGACAAAGGCTAGGTTTATTTTCTGAATCTGAAATTCAGAAAATGGGTTTTCAAATAAGATTAAATTAAAAAAAGATATAGGAATTTTTGCATTTTCTATTAGAGCCGAAGGCTTTCCATAGCATTCAGACTCTGAACTTAGCGTTAAATTATCTATCTCTAATCCTACAGAAGGAAGCCAACCTTCGCGTAGAAACACCTTTACTTGCCCAAAAGAGACTTTCCACTCATTTCCAATATTTTTTGTTGCCTCAGCAAACACTTCATTTAAAATTTTAGATTGAGTCAAAGACCGAACCGTTAAACCCAGGGCCACGGAAATAAACACTCCCAAAAATAAAATAAATGCACCTGGTTGATCTGTGACCAGATTTTTCTCTTTAATTATTCTTTTTTTCCAAATATCCTTGGGGGTATTCACCGTGAATTTAATTAGGTCTCAAATTTAAAGCTTTGAATTTCATACTCTTTATCACCTTTTGGAGACTGAACGATTGCAGAATCTCCTTTTTTCTTTCCAATTAAGGCCCGAGCTAGGGGGGAAAGAATTGAAATTTTGCCAAGCTTAACGTTGGCTTCATCTACTCCCACAATTTGATATTTAGATTCTTCGTCGGTATCCACATCTTTAATATGAACCGTCGCTCCAAATACAATTTTATCTGATTTGATCGACTTGATATCGACAACCTCAGCCAGAGCAATTTTAGTTTGAATATCTGCAATTCGACCTTCGATAAGGGCCTGTCGTTCTTTAGCAGCATCATACTCCGCATTTTCGCTGATATCCCCATGGGATCTGGCTTCTTCAATAGATTTAATCACGGAGGGTCTTTCCTCATGCATTAATTTTTTTAATTCTTGTTCAAGCATGGCTTTGCCTAAAATGGTCATTGGCATTTTTTCAGATTTGATTTTAAGGTCAGTCATAATGCTTGCCTCCAAAGTTTAAATTCAAGGCGTTATTTCTATCTGAATAAAATTTATTTTTCAATACAAAGGATTAGATTATCAAATCGCAATGCGTTATGGCGATCTTTGTGTGAAGAAAAAATATGTTTATCCCGAAATATAATTACAATGGATATGTTACTTTGTTGAAAGGATCGAGATTGAAAAATGTTCTGGAGAGCTTGCGGAAGGCAAACAGCATCCTGTTAACGACTCATAGAGACCCTGATGGAGATGGTCTTGGTTCTGAGATGGCGCTTTATCATGCTTTAAAAAAAATTAACAAAGACGTTTCTATTTGCCACGTGGACCCTTTGCCAAAGAAGTATGATGGTTTAATAGATAGGAATCTCGTTTCCATCTACACTCCTGATAATAAACTTCAAACATTTGATCTTGCCTTAGTATTTGATACCAATGATGAAAGACTCACGGAACCCTTATTTTCAGCTCTCACCAAAAAATCGACTGAAGTTATCTTTATTGACCACCACCCCCTGCTTAAAAAAGGACCTGTTCCTCAAAAATTTTATATTGATCAAAAAGCTGCCAGCACAGGAGAAGTTACCTATGCTCTTATCAAAGAATTAAAAGTTCCTATGGACGCTCAAATTGCCAAATATCTCTATACAAGCATCGTTTTTGACACTCAGCTTTTTAGATATATCCGATCTAGCCCGGCCTCTCACGAGATTGTCCTCATGCTCCTTCCATGGATTGAAAATCCTGAATTGATCCATCGAAAATTATTCGGCGGCCAAACCCCAGAAAAAATGGAATTGCTTTCTCGGGCCTTAGGACGAGTTAAATATTATGATCAAAACAGAATCGCCATTATCCATTTGCTCCATGATGATTTAACCGAATTAGGTTTGACGATCGAAGAAACCAGAGACGTCGTGGATAAAATTATCGACATTGAATGTGTGGAAGTTGCCGTGTTATTTCGAGAAGATGTTAACCAAAAATTTAAAATCAGCTTCCGCAGCAAAAAAAATGTTGATGTCCTTGGGATTTCAGAAAAATTTGGAGGCGGTGGACACTATCACGCTTCCGGCGCCTCTATTCAGGGAACTTTTTCTGATTTAAATAAACAAGTCATTGATTTTTTATCTGATTTACTATCGAAAAATTTATGAATGATCCTAAACACAAAGAGAAATCCATTATCATATGTCGATGTAATGAAGTGGATGAAAAAACAATTCAAAAAGCCATTGAAAATGGCTGCAAAACCCTTAATGAAATATTTGATGCCACCTCTGCCGGTGTGGGACCCTGTGGAGGCTCTTGCCGTAAAATCATGGGCCCCATGTTGACCTATTATCTTGAGCATCAACAATTTCCTAAACGTGAAATTCACAAAAAACAAAAAAAATAAAATTTAACTGTGTCAACGTCCTGAAAACTATGCCAACGTCCTGAAGGTAATGTTTTTAAATTACTCTCTGTTTTAAAACTTGATATTATTTCTTAGGAGTTCAATTTAGAATGTCGAATAAAAAAGAAAAAGCCATCAGATCTTATAAACCATGGTTATTTGAGTTGCTTTTATACTCGACATTGATTTTCTTGTGCTTTGCTATTGCTGATTTAACCATACTTTCTGTGCGCAGTTACTTTTTACCCAACGAGGTTGCCCAGATCCGTCCGCATCGTCCCCCACCCTCTCCGATTAAAAGTCGAGATTTTTTTAAACCAATTACCGAGAAAAATGTATTTTCTTCCTCTGGCGATATCCCTCCAGATTTTCTTCCTAAGGGCGTTGAAAAAAGAAAATCAGATTCCGAACCAGTTCCCTCAACATTACCTCTTAATTTAATTGGAACTCTGGTTCATTCAAACCCCTCTAAGTCCATTGCTGCCATTGAATTTAAAACTAAAAATACCATTACCTCCTACTCCCTCGGCAAAGAAGTGGAGGGCCTAGCCAAAATTGAAAAAATTGAAAGAGGTAAAGTTTTCATCAGAAATCTTTCAGCAGATCGCCTCGAGTTTATCGAAATGAAAGAATCTAACAAGGTCACCTTTGATACCAAACCTAAGAAAAGCACAACCCCTGAAAAAGCTCAAATTATTCAATCTGCAGGCGATAACAAATTTGAACTTAAACGTTCCGACTTAGAAGAAAAGCTCAAGGACATTCAAAGTATTCTGATGCAAGCCAGAGCCGTTCCCGCAAAGAGAGCCAGTAGTGGAGAAACCTATGGTTTTCGACTTCTCGAAATCCAGCCTGACAGCATCTACACTCAGCTCGGCCTTCAAGTCATGGATGTGATCACGGGGGTTAATGGAACTCCCGTCACGACCCAACAGCAAGCTTTAGAAATGTATCAAACGCTCAGAAATTCACCTCAAATAAAAATCACTGTAGAACGCGGTGGCAAAAACGAGGAACTATCTTACACTGTGAAATAATCAAGTGTGAACCGATCAAGGAGGATCCATGGGGCTGAATCAAAAATACAAAAAATATAATTACAAAAATCGAGCCTCATGGCTTTTGCTGTCGAGTTCTTTGCTATGGTCATTCTCTCCTTTGCAGGCTCAAGATGAGTTCCCCCCGCCACCACCCGATTTTGGAGATTTTGATGCTCCCATCCCTCCGCCTCCAAATAACTCTGTGCCTGGCTCTTCATCGGGCAACAACTCAAAATCTTTTAACAACTCTAAATCGTCAAATGATTTTGCAAACTCTAACAGCAACGAATCTGCTGAAAATATAAAGAAGGGCAAGGGTCTCAATAAAATTCAAAAACAAAAATTTTCCCAAGCTTCCGTAGAAGACATCACTGACTCTAACTTTCCTGAGACCATCGAATCCTTTGACTTTCCCAACGTCGAGATCACCGATGTCATTAAAGCCATCTCAGAACTTACCGGGAAAAACTTTATTATCGATCCCGGAGTGCGAGGCAAAATCACCATCGTTGCCCCCAGTAAAATCACTGTGGCAGAAGCTTACAAAGCTTTTCTTTCGGCCCTGGCAATTAATGGTTTTACGATTGTGCCTTCGGGAAGTTTTTTGAAAGTGAAATCAGGACGAAACGCTCAGCGTGACAGCATTGAAACTTATTCTGGAACTTATTATCCCAATACGGATCAAATGATCACACGGATCATACATTTAAAGCACATCTCAGCAGAGCAAGTAAATCGAGATTTAAGAATGTTAGCCTCAAAAGATGGGGAAATGAATATCTACACCCAAACTAATTCTTTGATTCTTTCTGATTGGGGTACCACCATTGATCGTGTCATGAAGATTATCAATCAATTAGATGTTCCAGGATTTGAAGAGCAACTGGAAGTGGTTCCCATTAAATTTGCTAAGGCAAAAGATCTTGCTGATTTAGTCGATAAGATTGTTAACAAGGGTCAAAATTCAAATCGTAGTGGCGGTGGCATTACTGGCGGATTTGGCGGTGGCGTCCCTAGTTTCAACAATCGCTCTTCTTCTGGGGCCTCTTCTCAAAAAGGGACCAGCTATTTTATGGCCATTCCTGAAGAACGCACCAATTCCATTATCATTGTTGGAAATAAACCTGGAATTGAGAGAGTCAAAAAATTAATTGCAAGACTTGATAATCGCATCAAAATCGAAGATCAAGGCGGCGTTTTCGTTTACCATGTAAAACATGGAGATGCGAAAAAAATAGCACAAGTCCTTCAAGGTGTTGCTAAAGATGCCGCCCCCAAAACACCTCCGGGCGGTGCTGGCAATAACCCGCCTCCTTTTTTTGCTCCGCCTCCTTTAACTCCTGATCCTGCAAACCCTACAGCTGCTGGTGGTCAAGTCTTCGGAGGGGAAGTCAAAATCACAGCTGACGAAAATACGAACAGCCTCATCATCACCGCAGGCAAAGGTGATTATGAGGTAGTCATGAACTTACTGAAAAAAATTGATATCCCTCGAGATCAGGTTTTTGTGGAAGCGATTATTATGGAAATGTCCGCTGGTGATGGTTTTGGATTTAAACCTTCTTATTATAATTTTGTCTCGGAAAATGGAATTGCCAGACAAAGTTTTAATGGAGGCGTTAAAGTGGAAGATGCGATCAATCCACTTGCTGGAGTAGGAACGGTATTAGGATTTGGATCTGGAAAAGATATCACTCTGAATGTTCAAGGGAAAGATGTTAAGGTCCCTTCCCTTGTTGGTTTAATTAATCTCCTAAAAAAAACAACCAAAGCTAATATCTTATCTCGCCCTCAAGTTATTGCGATGGATAATCAAGAAGCTCTTATTCAAGTCGGCGATAAAGTCGTTGTAGGAGCCAATAATACAAGCACCGCGGGAGTGGGCTCTACAAGCTCTCCGATTTTTGAAGAAGCTCTTATTGAATTAAAGCTCAAGCCATTTATCAATCCTGCAAGCGAGACGATCCGAATGGAAATTGATCAAAGTGTGAAACAACCTTCCGTTGGTGCTTCGACACCTAAGGCATTTCAAGATTCGACTCAGCCCTTAGCTACACGAAAAATCAAAACCCATATTGTCATCAGTAATGGAGATACCGCCGTCCTTGGAGGCTTAATCAAAGATCGAGAAACTGAAGAGATCGTCAAAGTCCCTCTTTTAGGTGATTTACCTATTATAGGATGGTTGTTTAAGTCCAAAGAGACTAATAAAGAAAAAGTAAACATGTTGGTCTTTATCACACCTAAAATTATTCGAAACCCTTCAGATGCGAAAGAAGTTTTAAGCAAACGAATAGATCAAAGAATTGATTTTGTGAAATCACAGGGTGGTGTCGATCCTTTTGGTGGAGTTCTTGATGAAGTTCAAAAAAGAACAACACAGTTAGCTCCTGGAGCCCCCTCTACAAACAATGAACCAGAAGCGACGGAAATTAAGGAGTAATTTAGGAAATGGCCACAGACGCACAGACCTTATTGCAAAAAGCTACGGGACTTACTGCCGATCAAGTAAAAATTATTTGGAACAATCCTTCGCTGGTTCAAGCAGGAACCATTGGTTCGGTTTTATCCTCACGAAGCTTTCAATCTGGCGAAGAAGTTGTTGCAGATCTGTGCAAAGAAATGGGTTTGGATTTTTTAAAAGACATTCCCTATAATGATATCTCCGCAGACTTAATCCGTGATATCCCGATTAATTATGCAAAACAAAACTTTGTTCTTCCCTTCAGAGACGAGGCCGACTCCATCCAAGTACTCATCGCCAATCCACTGAACTTAAAAAGTTTGGATGATTTAAGAGTTATCTTTGGGAAGCGAGTTCGTCCCGTCGTCACGCTTGCCGGAAAGCTGATTGATGCTATTAATCGCGTCTACGAAAAATCCACATCAAATCTTTCGGGCCTTGATGAAATAGATGAAGAAGAAGTGGACCTTGAAGATGGGATTATCGATCTTCTTGAAGCTGGGGAGGATGACGCTCCTGTTATTAAACTGGTTAATTCACTATTATTTAGGGCCGTTAAAGAAAAGGCTTCAGACATTCATATTGAACCCTACGAAAAAGACCTTGTAGTCAGGTTTCGCATTGATGGAATTTTATTCGATATCTTTAAGCCACCCAAGAAATTGCAAAACGCCATTACCTCGCGAATTAAAGTTATGGCCAATTTAAATATTGCTGAGAAAAGGCTTCCGCAAGATGGCCGTATCCCTCTCAAAGTCGGCGGTAAAGATATCGACATACGTCTTTCCACCGTTCCAACCTCCCATGGTGAAAGACTCGTGATGCGTTTACAGGACAGGTCCAATGTCATTCTTGAACTTGAACAGCTTGGGTTTGCCCATAACTCCTTAACAAAAATTGATGACCTTCTTTCTCGCACTTATGGAATCGTTTTAGTGACTGGCCCCACGGGGTCGGGAAAATCCACAACCTTGTACGCTTGCCTCACTCGACTTAACTCAACGGATGTCAACATCCTCACCGTTGAAGATCCCGTGGAGCAAAGAATTCATGGCATCGGCCAAGTCCAGGTCAACGCTAAAATAGGGCTCACTTTCGCAGCGGGACTGCGCTCTTTCCTAAGGCAAGATCCCGACATCATCATGGTCGGAGAAATTCGAGATTTAGAAACCTGTGAACTCGCCATCAACTCTTCTCTCACTGGTCACTTGGTCTTATCAACACTTCACACTAACGATGCCGCCGGCGCCTTTCCCCGGCTTATTGATATCGGTGCAGAGCCTTTTCTTATTGCCACCTCCATTTTGGGAATTATCTCACAGAGGCTCGTGCGGGTTTTGTGCCCTCACTGCAAAACCCCCTATGAGCCTACAGAATTCGAGCTGAATAGCTTAGGCATCACTCGCCAACAAACCATGACAGCCCATATCTGTAAGGCCGTCGGGTGCAATCAGTGCAACCAAAAAGGATATATCGGCCGAACCTTGATCCAAGAACTCCTCACCGTTTCCGATGATATTCGCTCTCTGATAATGCAACGAAAAGACGGAAACACCATTAAAAAACAAGCTCTTTTAAATGGAATGGTGAGCTTTCGCGAACACGGAATTCAAAAAGTCCTGCAAGGAATCACCACCATCGAAGAGCTGTTTACAAATACTCAGTTAGATATTTAAAAAACAAGTTAAAAACTGCAGCAGAGGCCTTTCTTCGTCCAGTTTATAACTGTCGCTTTTGTCGGAAAGTGGACAAAAAAGGAAATTGGATTTAGAATTTAAGGAGGATGCATCAAAATTTTAAGAGATCAAATTTTTTAGTTTTTCTCATTTTATTTTCTATTTTTTTCAATTTTGCGGAATCTAATACTTCTTCAAAGAAGCAAAATGTCGCTTCTAAAAAAAATAATCACCAATCCAATATTCGCCAATCTAAAATTGTTGGCCCGTATTTCCACTGGCATCCAAACCATGATTGGCAAATGGATCGTTTCTTAAGACGACAGCTCCCGCAATATTTTTTGTTTAGAAATAGCCTTACTAAAAAAATTATTTATGTGAATTATGAAGCTCCTCACCCTGAAGAACTGAAAGAGAAATGTCCTTCAAGACCAGAGCCAATCAGTCTAAAAAATAATGAAAAACTGTCAGTTTGCTTTGAAAATCATAAAGATGGTCCCTCTGCCTACTTTTTAAAAAAATATGATGAAAATCTAAGTTGGCGTTACAATTTTGTAAGTAGAGACAAGTTGAGTCTTGCAGATTGGAAGGCTTTTTTTAAAAATTGGACATTTGAAATATGAAATTAAAATCCCCCATTTCATTTTCAATTCTTTTGATTGTTTATTCTCTGCTCTTATTTGAGTTTTCTCCCTTTCCCATTTTGGCTCAAAATCCTGGAATGGGTGCTCCTGGAATGGGTGCTCCTGGAATGGGTGCTCCTGGAATGGGTGCTCCTGGAATGGGTGCTCCTGGAATGGGTGCTCCTGGAATGGGTGGTTTTCCTGGAATGGGTGCTCCTGGAATGGGTGGTTTTCCTGGTCAACAAAACCCCAATGCCGTTTATGCTGGCGTTTTGGATAACTGTCCCTTCAGTCCACCAACTTCTTCAGAAGTAAGCGGACTCATGCGATCTTTGACTGCCGCTCTTGTTCAACTTAAAAATGAATGCCCTAGTCTAGATTCAACAATTAGACAACTTGAAAATGAAGTTACCGAAAGCTCAAAAAATATTGGAGTACTTTTAAATTTAAAAAGCTCAACTGAGATGAGTTTAAGTAGCAAACTGCCAAGCCCTGATATAAGCCAAGTAGAATTGGATTGCTCAAATTACAATTTATTATTAGGCAGGGAATTTGACATTGTTTCTGATCGGCTTGATAAAGGAGAAACCGAAAATATCCCCCTTAAGTACCAAAAATGCAAAAGTTATGAAGGTCAGGAAAAACGAAAATGCATCTCTGACTCTTTTAGCAACTCAGTCACAATTGCAAAAAGAAACTGTCAGACAACCTATAGCGCAGGCGTTCAGCAGAACATAAAAAAATCAATTAGCAGTATTTCCCAAGGATTCACACAACTTTTTGATAAAGCACAAACTGATTGTAGAGCCGGTAGTGGGGAGACAATCTCTCAAACCTTTATTGGACTGGCGGAGTCTTTTACGGCTCTACCAGGAGCCCTTGGCTTGGCAGGTGTTGGCATCAATGTGTTAGCAAACTTAGTAAGTTCATTCTTCAGGCAGAAGAATTACGAAAGTAGTCCCATTAGCTTCCTTAAAACACTGAGCAAACAAAAAGATATTAAAAATCAGATGTGCCTTTGGTTTCAATTTCAAAACAAAGGCTTAAACTGTAAAGATCATTTTAGAAGAAAAGACCTACAAATAGCCAATGATAACTTAAACTTATGTCCTCAATACTTTTCAGGTGCCTTGCCCAACAAACAACTCACAAATATTTCTTCTTTGAGTCATCAGCTCTCGCGATTTCCGGGTAGCCCGGTTCAACCTGCTCAAAAAATTGATTTTTTAGATGCCTTGCTAAAGAAAAATATCACTGATCCAATAAATGCAGAAAATACTATTCCCTTAAAAAAGCATCTTGAAACAGTGGCAAAAGAGTTAATGACATCAAACGGCGAGTCAAAAAGATCCGATATAACGTTAGGAAGGGGCTTACAAAAGTTATTAGAACTTCATGACAAAATGGATACCCTTGATTCCTCGTCAAAAAACCCTAAATATGAAGAAGATCTTAAAGGCTTAAATAAGTCCATTGAAGAGTTGCTCAAATCATTCTCATTAGAATCGGCTATTGACTCCTATTGGACACTCAAAGAGAAGGAAGACTCTTATAATTTAATTAAACACTTAGCCTTCCAAGATACTGAATCTAATTCAGAGAGTTTTTTTCAGTATAGCGGTGATGAAAATGATTATAGGCTTGGATTAAACGGTATGGTTAAACATTTTCAAGAGCCTCTTGGAGAAAACCTTGAATTGCTGGCAAAACGATATGAAAGTTCCATTAGCGAAGGTAGTCCAAATGGAATTTTTACTTCCTCCATCGAGCTTGCAAAAGCCTGCTTTATGAATGCAGGTCTCTTTTACGCACAAAAACCTGATAATCTAGATGACTTGTTTGTAAAGGACCCTTTACGTAGAATTCAACAAAAACCAACAAAACAATATGAAAACGCTTGCAAGGTTTTTTCCTGCTTTGAATCAAAAACTGGAAACAGTGCGGGTTCTCTGTTTAAACCAGATCCAGATGAGCGCAAAAATTCGGAGAAATTCAGAGACTATCAATGTCAAAATTTAAAAAACTACGATATCATTATTTCAAAAATAAAAACTCAAATTCAAGATCGTAAAAAGCTTTGCGATTAATGGTAAAGCTTTGACAACTCAAGCAAACATAGAGGGATTAAGTACTCACTCTTTCGACTGATAATATCCCCTTGATTTTTTGTAATTCAAAAATGGTTTGATTAAGGTGAGAGGAATCCCTGACAGTTATGTCAAATAAACAGATTGCTTTTTTATCTTTTGTGGTGCGGATATTAGCTGATTGAATATTGCTTCCTAGGCTGGTAAAGGCTTCTGTCATGGTTTTCAGCAATCCAGGGATATCCAAACAAGTGACCTTCAAGCGCACCACTCTTTCTAATCCATCGGCGGCTTGTTTGACATTCCAATTCACATCCACTTTTCTGAGCTGATCCAGCTCAAAGACTTTTTTACAACCACTTTGATGGATACTGACTCCTCGCCCTCGGGAAATAAAACCCACGATGGGGTCCCCCGGAATGGGCGAACAGCATTTAGCAAAGTGGACAAGAACATCGTCCATCCCATCGACGGTGATGAGGGACTTTCGTTTTTTTAATTTAAGGGTGGCATTTGAAACCAGTTTTTCCATAAAGGAAATTTCTTCTTTTTTCGTTGGCACCGTTTCGTTTTTTGGAATAAGTCGATCCACCAAATGTTTAGGTTCTAATTTTCCATAGCCCACTTTGATAAATAATTCATCTAAGCTATGGACGCCACTTTCTCGAATAAATTTTTCAAACTCATCGCCCTTTAAAAACCGAACCGCTGCAAAACCAAACTTTCTAAACTCTTTATCGATAAGCTCTTTACCTAGCAACCAACTTCGTTTCCTTTGTTCTTCCTTAACAAACATTCTGATCTTGGATTTAGCTTTGCTAGTGACACAATATTTTAACCAATCCTTTGAGGGAGTTTGAGTTTTGGAAGTGATAATTTCAACGGTATCCCCGTTGTGCATTTTATATTTCAAGGGAACCATTTTTCCGTTGATTCTGGCACCAGCGCACTTATTACCCAAATCAGTGTGTACGGCATAGGCAAAATCAATAGGAGTGGCCCCTTCGGAAAACTCCTTCACATCTCCATTAGGTGTAAAAACATAAATTTCAGTATCAAACATTTCTGTTTTGACTGTGTCTAAAAATTCTTCAGGATTCCGCATCGTTTGATGCCACTCCACCAATTCTCGCATCCAGTTGGATTGGTTTAATCCCTCATCGGTCATTTTTCCACGTTCTTTGTACTTCCAATGAGCGGCAATCCCTCTCTCTGCTATTAAATGCATTTCTTCGGTTCTAATCTGAATTTCAATTCGATCACCACCTGGTCCAATCACCGTCGTATGTAGAGATCGATAGTTATTTGTTTTAGGCATAGCGATAAAGTCTTTAAACCGCCCGGGAATGGGCTTCCATATAGAATGAACATGACCCAATACTTCATAACATTCAGAAACACTTTGCGTGATAATCCTGAAAGCCAAAACATCATAAACTTGATCGTAATCAATATTACGACTTTGCATTTTTCTATAGATTGACCAAAGATGCTTGGATCTTCCATAAACTTGAAATTTAACTGTGGTTTTTTCCAAGGCTTTAGAGACCAATCTTTTCACATCTTCAATATAACGATTGGTCTCGGCTTCCGTTTTTTTGATTCTTTGAATCAGCTCATAATACATATCAGGGCGGTAATAACGAAAACACAAATCCTCTAGTTCAATCTTTAAAGTATTGATACCCATTCTCCCAGCCAAGGGAGAATAAATCTCTAAAGTTTCGAGGGCAATTTTGGCCTGCTTTTCATAGGGCATGTGATTGAGAGTCCGCATATTATGTAATCGATCTGCCAGTTTCACCAAAACAACACGGACATCTTTACCCATGGCAATGATCATCTTACGTACATTTTCGCCTTGTTTTTCAACGGAGTTTTTAAACTTAATTTGCGAAATTTTAGTCACTCCATCTACAAGAGTGGCCACAACCTCACCAAATTCTTTCTTAATATCCTCTAACGTTGCCTCAGTATCTTCGACGGTATCATGCAATAACCCCGTGACAATGGAATCCATATCCAACTTTAAATCCGCAAGAATTCCCGCAACGCTCAACGGGTGAGATATATAGGGTTCACCACTACGACGAAATTGTCCCTCATGGGCTCTCTCTGAAAAGGTATAGGCTTTTTCTAAAACAGAAACATCTGCCGTTGGATAGTATAACAAAACCTTATTACAAAGCTCTTCCACCGACTTCAAAGGCTGATGCCTAAGGCTTTCTTCAACAGCTAACAACGCTTCTGTCATCTGTCTATTATCCTCAATAATTAACTATAAAATCAACGAGATAAGGTAAAATTAATATAAACTACCAAAGGATCTAGCAAGAAGTATTATGTTACTATAAAAGTTTACTTGTTCAAATCTTTTTGGATTTCTGCAATAAATGTAGCGTTGTCTAGATGGCTTTCATAGCCCACATTGCCGGCAGCCACTTCACGTAAAGAGGCGACGATATATTTATTGCTTTTCAAGGCGACAGTGGCCTCTGAGCCCTTAAGTAATTGCTTAGCTCTTTTTGCAACCATAAGAACAAGTGCAAATCGATTTGGAACCTTTTCTAAACAATCTTCAACTGTGACTCTAGCCATTAAAACCTCCGAAGATACTATTACTAAACTTATCTAAGTATATTTTCAATGATTTTTTTAAATTCCTCATAGGAAGTTTCAAAAATATCATTTATCAACCGGAAATCAAAATGAGGAGCTTCCTTCATTTCATTTTTTGCATTTTCCATTCTTATTTCAATATCTTGAGGAACTTTACCATCTCTTTTAATAATTCTTTTTCTTAATTCCTCAATCGAAGGAGGCACAATAAAAATTCCGCGACTCTGAGGAAATTTCTCTTTAAATGTTTTTGCACCCTGAATGTCCACATCCATAATAATGCATCTGCCATTCTTCCACGCCTCTTCAAGTTGGTACATGGGGGTCCCATAAAATCGTGTATGAACCATGGCCCATTCAACAAAAAAACCTTCTTTTATTTTTTGTTTGAATTCTTCTTCTGAAACAAAATAATATGGATGCCCTTGAGACTCTCCCAGGCGCATGCTTCTCGTGGTGTAGGTAATCGTATCAACAAGGGTTGGAATTTCTTTACAAATCCTTTCAATAAAACTACTTTTCCCGGCCCCACTTGGAGCTGCAACAATGATTAAATTTGTTTTCATTCTATATTTTGCGCCTGTTCTTTTAACTTTTCAATTAAACCCTTAGCCTCAACCACGTGTTGGGTAATCTTTGCACTTTGTGATTTGGAGCCTATGGTATTAATCTCCCTGAGTAATTCTTGAGTGTAAAAGTCTATTTTCTTTCCTTCCGATTTTTTAGACAAAAGGAGGTTCTTGTAGTTCTTTAAATGCTCTTCCAACCGTTGAATTTCTTCAGCGATATCTGCTTTTTCCGCCAAAAAGAAAATTTCCTGCTGCACTTTTTGATCTTCAACCAACTCAACAGCTTTTGATTTTAATTTATCTTTCCATTTCTGGACAACTTCAACAACATTGATGGCTCTCTGCTTCTTAACAGAGGCAACTTCCAAAACGAGTAAGTTTAAAAGTTGAAGCAATTCCTTCTTGATCGAGTGTCCTTCCCGGACTCTTTCAAGATGGCACTTTTCAACTCCCTCTTTAAATATTTTTAAAACCATCTGACTTTCAGCCTTAGAAATATCAGTTTCCTCATGCACCTGAATAACAGGAGCTATGGATAAAATATCCTTTATGGAAACATGAGGAGATAGTTTCAATTGTTTTTGCAACTTACTTATTTCAATACTAATTTTACTAGCCAAATCCATATCTCCTTGGATTTTAGCATCTGACAGATTTCTTTTAATCTTACGATGACAGAAGACATCGACGGTACCTCTTTGAAAAGTAATATTAAGAATCTTACGAAGTTCTGGCTCTAAAAAAACATACTCTTTTGGTAAATGAAACCTGGACTCTAGAAATCGACCATTTACTGACTTTAAATTGAATTCAATGCGAACATCTTTTGTTTCTATTTTTTGGGAACTAAACCCAGTCATGCTTATCATCAAGTAAAAAGTGGCCGTTACCGCCCACCGCTCCTTCCAGAACCATGCCCGACAAATTACTAAATCTCAAGCCTGATTTTGTTATATCAGGTCATTTAGGTCTAAAGTTTGCATTTTATCGATGTTCATTATTTCTTTATCACGCTTAAACCAAGTTTTTTGTTTTTTTATTAACTTCATCGTTTGGCTCACTATCTCCTGGTGGAGGGCCTCGAGGTTCTCGATCTTTTTAATATCGTTCATATTAGGATGTGCATTCAGATACTGGACCACCTCTTTGTATCCCACACTGGTCATCGGTGCCCATTGTGAATATCCTTTTTCTAGCAGATTTTTAACTTCATCAATCAGACCATTTTCGAGCATCTGTTGGGTTCGTTTTTGAACAGAGACGAGCAGTTCACTTTTCTCGGCGGTAATACCGATTTTTAAATACTTATAAGGGAATTTCTTCTTTGCCTGATTAAAGTCTTCTTGAATTTGAGTCATCGATTTATTTTCTGAAACCATGAGCTCGAAAGCTCTTTCAAGACGATAACTGTCGTTAGCTGAAATTTTCTGAGCATAAATAGGATCTCTTTCTTGAATCCACAAAAAGACTTCGGCTAAAGTCATTTTCTGAAATTCTCGATGAATTTTCTCCTTAATTTCCTGCGAAAGAGTTTTTACCGGGTACATCCCCTGCTCTAAAGCCTGAAAATAAAAGCCAGTCCCACCAACGACGAAAACAAGATCTTCCTTAATCTTATCTAAGGTTAAAAAAAAATCTCTGACATACTGACCTGCCGTCATCTCTTGAGGAAAGGAAACGTAATCAAATAAATAATGAGGAACTTGCTCTCTTTCCATCAAAGTGGGTTTACTTGAACCTATATCCAGATCGCGATAAACTTGAATACTGTCACAGTTGATGATGGCAGCCTTGTATTTTAATGCCTGACGCAAAGCCCAGCTTGATTTTCCTGCAGCGGTTGGGCCCATCACAAAGATAAATTTTTTCATTTTTTAAAACTCTTATTTATCATTTTATTATTCAAATTATGACTCAAACAATTCTTCCAAAATCTCTTTCAATCTGCTTAAAAGGAAACTCCACATTGACTGGTCGACCGTGTGGACAAAAACTTGATAAAGGGTACTCATCCATTTGGATTAATAGCTTTTGCATTTCATCACGACTCAAAGCTTGTCCCGCTCTGATTGCCGAATGACAGGACATGCTGGCAATTAAGTCATTAAGTTTTTTTTCAAACACAAAACTTCCACCTAGATCTTTAACTTCTTCAACAAATTTTCGTACCAGCTCGACCGCAGAACCTTCTTTTAATAGAGCTGGCAGGGCCACAATCCCAATGGTACCAGGACCTAGGAGTTCAAAATAAACTCCTAGCTTTTTAAGGTCCTTATCATGTTGAATTAAGACTTCAATTTGATCTGTCTCCAAATCCAAACTTAATGGAATCAACAAGTTTTGAATCTCAATGTTATTTTCTTGATACTGCCCTTTGAGTTTTTCAAACAAAACTCTTTCGTGAGCCGCATGCTGGTCTACTAAAACCATTTTTTGTTCATCTTGACAGACAATATAGGTCAAATTTATCTGTCCAACAACATGTAAGGATGCCCAACTAAACACGGTTGCTATTTGGTTTTCAAATTTTTCGATTTGAACCCATGGGGTATTTTTTTGTAAAGCGACCTCTGGCTGCTGGAAAGAGAAATCTTTTTGCTGGTATTGCTTTCGTTCAAACTCAAACTGAGGTAATTTATTTTGACTAACGATTTGATCAAAACCTTGATTTGATTTTTGATCAAAACGTGCACTTGAAACAGCTGGCTTCATTTCACGAAGGAGGTCATTTGAAGGACTTGCTTGCTCTTGTTTCCAAGGCGCTTTTTCAATTTCGTGCCTCAAACTTCGGTAAATCATTCGATAAATTAACTGTGAATTCAAAAATTTTATCTGGGATTTGGTAGGATGAATATTGACATCCACCTGCTCTGGCGGGACTTCCATTTTAAGAATGACTTGGGGATACTCTCCATGCATTAAAAGATTCTGATAAGACTCCAAAATCGCAGCGACCATCACTTTATCTTGGACCCATCGATTTTGCACAAACAACCAGATATTTTTAGTGTTTTTCTCGACTTGGTAAGGACTACTAAAAACGCATTGAATTCGATAGCCGCCATCTTTCATCTCAAAGAAAAAATTTTGCTTTGAGTTTAAGACAGATTGAGCTCTTTCAGAGAGCAAAGTGACCTTGGGATAAAAATAAATTAATTTTCTATTTTCATAAACTTTAAACTCAACACCTGGTTGCGACAAGGCCATTGCTTTTACAACTTGCTTAATAAGGCCCTGTTCATAGGATGAGGACTTCAAAAACCTAAGCCGGACAGGGACATTTTCAAACAAATTAGAAATTCGCAAATGAGTTCCTAGCGGACTTGATGTTTCTACCGTTGGCTGCCTTTTTCCAAATTGAGAACTGAGGCGGTAGGCCGTCTCTGAATCAGAGACCCGACTCACCATCTCAAAATCACTCACCGCAGATATAGAAGCAAGCGCTTCCCCCCTAAATCCATAGGAAGACAGGCACCAAATATCATCAAACTTCAATATTTTGCTCGTTGCATGACGTTCCAGAGCCAGACCTAGGTCACTCCCTGGAATACCAATTCCATTATCAATAATTTCAACATTTCGTCCCGAATTTTCAAAATGAACTTCTATCGCCGTGGCCCTGGCGTCTAAAGAATTCTCAATGAGTTCTTTGACCAAATGAGCGGGTCTTTCAACAACCTCTCCAGCAGCAATTTGATCAATTACATTTTTATCTAATACTTGAATCGACATCGAGTAATCCTTACCTTCTCTTTAAACTCAACGCAAGAGGTGTTTAAATGCGAGATGTTTATTGCGAGGTTTTCAAACACGAGCTTAAAATTCAAATAAGGCCGATAAATTATAGGCAAAATACCTTTGGGCTTCAATGTAATATTTGACATCAGACCTGATGGACATGTTATTGATTCTAAAAGCCAAACCTAAACGTAAAAGAACTCCCAAAGTCATGTCATCCATTGGATAATCTGTAGTATAGGAGTTCGTCGTATTCCTTAGAGAAGTGACAAAATGCGAGTACCTAAACATTGGACCAAATCCATAACTTATAAAATGAATCTTACTTTGCGGATAAATAGTATCAAAAGTAAAATCAGTATGAAGGATCCACCCGCTAGCTTTTTCTTTAGTGATTTCTTCATAATATTTTGGCGCACCAAAATAGAGTAAAATACTGGCATCTGTAGACATTTCCCCAGAAAATAAAGTGTTCATACCGACCACGCGATACCCTATCAGAGTTAAATTGGCAGTCCGATGCTGACTCATGGTATCCTCAGCATAATTCATTTGCTCGATGATAATTCCCCGGTATCGACTTGTATAAAAAGGTTTTCTTGGCTTTTCTTTAGATGCTTTCTTTTCGGCCGGTTTTTCTTTTAAATTTCTTCTTTGTACTTGTTTCTTTTCCTTTGATATCAATTGAATTTCTGAATCAGATACATACCCGCTCATTCCTGGTTTAACAGAAACGAAATAAAAAACATTTGCAAATTTTTTTGTCGAAATATTAAAAAGCTTGCCTCGAGGCAACTCTGCAATAACTGGCGCATTGAAATCAGGAGAAGAGTAAACATAGGGGTATTCACCGGTGACTTTGGCCATTTGGTTTTGTGCCAGAATTTTAAAGCTAAATAGTCCAATCAAGGCCAAAACAAATTTAGCGACAGTTAGGGGGCTTACAACCATTTAATTTGCCAAACCTTATAAAAGGCCTCCAGAACTATTTTCATAGACATTTTGCTTTTTCCAACTCGACGGTCTTCAAACACAATGGGAACTTCCTGAAATTTAAATCCATTTTTACAGGCTTTATATTTTAACTCAATTTGAAAACTATACCCATTTGAACTGACCCGATCTAAACCTATTTTTCTTAGTACACTCTGGTTCCAAGAGTTAAAGCCACCCGTCCAATCATTAATGGGAAACCCCAAGATCCATCGTGAATAAAGACTTCCTCCCTTTGAGATTATTTTCCTCAAAATCCCCCAATTCACAGTTTCTCCGCCGGGAACATAGCGGGAACCTATGCAAAAATCACATTCAGACCAAGCCTGTTGATGTTTTTTTAAATCTATGGGTCGATGGGAAAAATCAGCATCCATTTCTATAAGATATTCATAGTTTCTTTCTAGCCCCCATTTAAACCCAGAGATATACGCCCGACCCAAACCTTCCTTTTTTTCTCTTAACAATAAATTTACTTGATTTGGAAATTCTTTAGACAATTGTAAAACGATATCAGAAGTTCCATCCGGCGAACTATCATCTACAATTAAAATATGAAATCCTAAGTCCTGCTTTAGAATCTCTCTGATAATGGTTTCGATGTTTTCTTTTTCATTATAGGTAGGTATAATAACAAGTGAATTATTCATGCTTGAAATCTAGATTTTTTTTTTCTAGGTAGCAAGTTCTTTTAGGTTTTTCGCGTTGGCAAATTTAATGGGAAAAATAAATTTTTTATTTCATCTTTTTTGCGATCTGCCAATTTCGCTTTCACCTTCTCACAAGCTAAGGCTTTGTTTTTCATATACAAAACAGGATCAAAACCACACTTTTGGCAAATTAAAAAGAGACGCCAACGGGTTTGTAGACAAATTTCGCCAATAATAAGATTGACCGCAAAAATTAATAAAAAACTGGGACTCAGTTCTAAAGTTATAAAATAATTTATACAAATTGCAACAATCAGAGCTAAAAAAACATGTCCAAAAGAAAGATGTTTTCTATCAAAAAACATTTTTGGAGATTTACAAAATGCACAGTATCCATGAACCTTCATACTTTATATTTTAGTTACCTTTTCCAGAACTTTGTTCTTTTTTGTAAAACTCAGACCATATCTAGACTGACAACCTCTTGGACTAAGGCACAGATTCCATAATTCCTATTTCGACTGTCCTCTTCATGGTTTAAACTTGACTCATGCTAGGTTCATTAAATTTCACTTTTCTTTTTTCTATAGTTTTAATTTTAACGTTCCTTCCTCCCAAAGGAAACACTTCCGAAGATGATCCCTATGAAATTACTTATGACCAACTTATTGATAAGATTAGATCCAAGCAGAAGAACTACACTCAAAAAAGAGCTCTCACTGCCTGGGATCAAGTATCCATCTATCCCAGTTTTAGTTTTATTCAATCAATGATTCAGATTAATTCAAAAGAAAAACAAAATTATTTTCAAAACGGCATGCAGATTGGAATTGGCATGGAATTATTCTCAACATCCTGGTTTGCAGAAACAGCCTATCGTAATTTTGGAGTTACCAAATCAAATAGTTATGAATTAACACTCAGAGAGTTGGATTTCAAAGTTGGTTACAAAAACCTCATCACCAACTCCATGGACTTACGGGCCTCTGTTGGTGTCAGCACTAGGAATTTTCGTCTAACAAACGAAGAGATAGGTTTCCATGACGAAAGTAAGAACCCCGCTTTAATCTCGGCACTGGGAATCTTTTCAACTATCCAAGATGCACCTTTAATCTTAGGCATGGAAGCTAATTACCGTAGCCTTCTCGTTTCCAGTCCATCGGATAAAGGTTCCCTTGGACTTGATCTTATTTTTATGGGATATTTTTAAGAGAAAGATTAAATTTTAATGACGGAAGACACTCATGATTTTTTTTAGCAATCTTCAGTTTAAATCAAAAAAAAGCATCGTTTTTCTTTTATGGTTTTTTAAAAACCCCCTTGAACAAATTAAAAAATTACCTGATTGGTCTTTACGCAACCTCCTTATCGTTCACTTTCTTTTTTCCATATTTTCTGGTTTTTTAGCTGGAGCTGTTAGCCTTAACAAGTGGAATATCTTTTTTGGAATTTTAATTTTTCCATTTATTTCCCTCGTTCTTACTGTGGTTTTATCCACTTTTTTTTATTATTATTTTCAAGTTTTTGAAAGAAGAACTGTTAGCTTTTTAAAGATTTTAACTATTGTTATATTTGCTAACTTCCCATTTTTCATTTTACAGATTGCTTCCAACTATATTTCATCCGTAAGCCTCATTGGTTTATTATTTACTGGAATGCTCATTATTGTGGGGTTAACAGAAAACTTAAAAATGTCAAAAAAAAGAGCCCTACGCCTTGTTGGAGTCATTTGGTTCATCATTCTCTTGGTCTGGATATGGAACAAAATCTCAGTCTCTAAAATGGATTTCTGAGAGCCTATTTAAAAAGCCTTAGGCTCTTCCCGTAGAGCCAAAGCCACCAAGGCCTCTTTCTGTTTCACTTAAGCTTTCTTTCAAATCGAATTCAGCTTGCAACACGGGACACAATACCAGCTGGGCGATACGATCCTGATCTGAAATTTCTATGGGTTCTTTTCCTAAATTAATAAGAATAATTTTAACCTCTCCACGATAATCAGCATCAATGGTTCCCGGAGTGTTGAGTAAGGTCATTCCCTGCTTAATTGCCCAACCACTACGAGGTCGTGCTTGAATTTCAAAGCCTTCAGGGAGTTCAAAACTGAGACCTGTAGGAACTAAAGCACGCTCTCCAGGATTTAAAATCACTTTTTGACTTAACTGCGCCCTCACATCAAAACCACTCGAGCTTTTAGATTGATAAGAAGGAAGATCGCCCTTGTAGTTTTCTAATTTTTTAACTTTAATTTTCACTTTTTTATTCCTTTTAAATTCTTATATTCCCAATTTTTCTAATATTCCTTATTTACCTATTCAAACTGAGTCCACCATTGAGATTTTTTTTCAACACCTGGCCCCATTAATATTCCAGATAATTTACTCATATCTAAATATTTTTCAATATATTCATGTACTGAATCAAAATTAATTTTTTCTATTTCCCTTTGAATCATTTTTACACTTTTACTTTTTTTAAAAATCAATTCATTGACAGCTAAGGAATTCATTCTGTTTTCAATATCTTCAGAACCTAACAACACGCTTCCCTTTATTTGATTTTTGTAAAACTCAACATCTTTTTTTGAGACTCCCTTTTTCTTAATTTCCTTTAAATCTTTAAAGATAACTCTCATCAATTCTTGAACTTTCTTCCCATCACAGGCTGCTTGCACCGTTAAAAAACCAGCATCTTTCATGGTGTGAAGCGAGCTTTGAATGGAATAGGCTAAGCCCTTTTGTTCACGAACACTTTGAAATAATTTGGAAGTCATCCCCCCACCAATAAGTGAGTTAACAATAAAAGCTTCCATTCTTAGCTCATCCGTAAAAGTCGAAGAAGGGATGGCTAACAACACATGGGTCTGTTCAATTTTCTTTTCCTTCACCATTCGAATCAAATTAAAAACAGGCCTCTCATGACCTTTTTCATTGATCAGTGCCTCCGAAGATATAGTTTTAAATTGTTTATTTTTTTTAAACTGTTGATTTAAAAAGTTTTCTATTTTTTTATGATCGAGGTTTCCAGCACAACTGATAACCAAATTTTTACCGTGATAAAAAGAATGATAATATTCGTAAACTTGCTTTTCATTTAAATGGTGAATTGTAGAAATTTTTCCTAAAATAGGTTTACCTAAAGGATGATCTTTATAAACGCCTTCTAATAAATAGTCGTAAATGATATCATCTGGGGCGTCCTCGCTCATTCCAATCTCTTGAATCACCACACTTTTTTCAGTCTTAAAGTCCTTTTCTGTGAACTTCATGTTTGAAGTGATATCAATTAAAACATCCAAGGCCGTTTTCCAATTTTCCTTTAAAACCAAACCATGGAAGCAAGTATGTTCTTTAGAGGTAAAAGCGTTTAAATCCCCCCCGTAGGATTCTAAAGACTGGGCAATTTCTAAAGCAGATCTATTTTTTGTTCCTTTAAAAGTTAAGTGCTCTAAAAAATGAGTCACACCAGCCAGTTTTGGATTTTCAAAACGAGAGCCTATATTGAGCCAAAAACCCACTGAAAATGACATAGAATACGGATGCTGTTCTGTTACCAGCGTCGCTCCACCTTCAAGGACTGATTTATTAAATTGAACTTTCATGAAAAACATCTTCTTATTAGAAATAAGAAGATGCAAGAATTGATTTGGCTATTGAAGTAAGGCTTTTCGAGAAAGCTTCACTCTTCCCGCCCTGTCCACTTCCAAAACTTTGACATCAATCATGTCACCTTCTTTTAAAACATCAGTAACTTGACGAACTCGTTCATTAGAAATTTCAGAGATATGCAACAACCCCTGGGTATTTGGAAATATCTCCACAAAAGCTCCAAATTCAGCGATTTTGACAACTTTACCTTTATAGGTTTTTCCCACTTCGGCTTCAGCACAAATAGCATTGATCATTTCAATAGCTTTTTTAGTAGCTTCAGGATCACTGGATGCCACATGGACAGTTCCATCATCTTCAATATCGATTTTAACTCCTGTAGCTTCAGTGATTCCACGAATGACTTTTCCACCAGCACCGATAACTTCACGGATTTTGTCTGGTTTAATTTTAAGAGTTTCAATCCTTGGAGCGAAATCTGAAATTTGACCCCGCGAAACTTTAATTACTTTTTCCATTTCACCTAAAATATGAACTCTTCCCACGCGAGCCTGCTCTAACGCTTGCTCCATAACAGAAAAACTTACAGAATCGATTTTAATATCCATCTGAAGTGCCGTGATCCCCGAAGTTGTTCCAGCTACTTTAAAATCCATATCTCCTAAGTAATCTTCATCGCCTAGGATATCCGTAAGAACCGCCACTCTTTCATTTTCTTTGATAAGTCCCATTGCAATTCCTGCAACATTGCCTTTAATATGAACTCCCGCATCTAGCAATGATAGAGTTGCTGAGCAGACCGTTCCCATAGAGCTCGACCCATTACTTTCAAGAACATCACTCACAATTCGAATCGTATAGGGGAATTGAGCATGATCAGGAATAACAGCCTTGATGGCTCTTTCAGCTAAATTTCCATGACCAATCTCTCTTCTTCCCTGCCCACCAAAGCGTCCAACCTCTCCAACAGAAAATGGAGGAAAATTGTAGTGTAATAAAAATTGTTTTTTCACATTTCCATGCAAGGAATCAATTAATTGTTCATCGTCTCCAGTACCTAAAGTTACTGTTCCCAAAACTTGAGTCTCTCCCCTTGTGAACAGCCCTGAGCCATGGGCTCGAGGTAAAATTCCAACTTCACAGGCAATAGGTCTAACCGTTTTTACATCCCTACCATCCATACGATAGCCGGTATCTAGAATCTGAGACCTCGCTACCTTGTACTTCACATCTTCAGCTAACACCGCAAGATCCTTAGCTCGCAAAGCTTTTAATTCCTTATCTGCTTCTGACTCCACAAAGGTCTTTTTCAAAGAATCTACGGCCTCGGAAACAGCAGCATGTCTTTCGCTTTTTTCTTTAATTTTAAATGCAGAGGAAATTAATTCCGTCAATTTAGGCTCCACCTGAGCCTTAAAACCAGAATCAACTTGAGGCACTGAAAAAGATCTTTTCGTTTTTGAACCCGTCTTTTCCCTTAATTCATCCTGGGCATTTAGAAAGGGAATTAAAGCTTGATGAGCGAACCTTAGCGTCGCCATGGCATCTGATTCGCTGATGAATTTACATTCACCTTCAACCATCAAAATACCCTGTCTTGTTCCTGCCACAATTATATCCATATCTGATTTTTCAAGCTGCATGGGAGTAGGGTTTGCGATAAACTGCCCCTCCACACGTCCCACCTGAACAGAGGCTACAGGTCCGTCAAAGGGAATATCCGAAATATGCAAAGCAGAGCTTGCTCCTAAGGAAGATAAAACTTCAACTGGATAACTTCCATCGGCACTTAAAACGGTAGCAACTACTTGCGTTTCATTTCTATATCCCTCTGGGAACTTAGGTCGAAGAGGCCTATCGATGAGTCTTGCGATAAGAACTTGTTCGTTAGAGGGCCTACCCTCTCTTTTAAAGTACCCACCAGGAATTTTCCCTGTGGCATAGAACTTTTCAATATACTCTACGGTTAAAGGGAAAAAATCTAAGTTTGAGGCTTCTTTTTTAGAAACAACCGTTACTAAGACGATATTGTTTCCGCATGAAACTAAAACTGACCCGTCAGCTTGCTTTGCAAGTCTTCCGGTTTCGATGGTAATTTGCTTACCGCCGACAGAAGTGGTTACTGTCGTTTTCATCAAAACTCCTTTTTCGATTATTTTCTAATTTCTAAATCAACCAGAATTTGTTCATATTTTTTAGCATCTGTTTTCTTTAGGTAGTCTAATAACTTTCTTCTACGGTTAACCGCTTTGATCAATCCCAACTGAGAGTGGTTATCCTTTTTGTGAGTTAGAAAATGACCTGAAAGGTGATTTATCTTCTCGGTTAAAAGCGCTACTTGAACTTCTGATGACCCTGTGTCATTTGCATGCCTTCGAAAGCCTGATAGAATTTGTTCTTTTACTGATTTATGGACTGCCATTAAAGTCTCCTTTTGATTGATTAAACCCTTTTTTAGGGTCCTCATTCCTAATTAGGAACGAAAAAATGTTGTTAGATTTTTTAAAGTCTTCGCTTTTAGTAATAGCCTCATGAAGGTCATGGCTGACCCAAAAAAAGCCCTAAAAAAGACTTTAAAACTTAAATAAGTCATTGATTTATCTTTATTTAATTATTAGGTCAATAATAATATTCTTAGATTGATTTAAATATAATATTAATCTTTTTGACAATAGTATTGGAGGCCATAGTTGCCTACATCCAAAGCCTTTTTTAAGTAAACTTCATTTCCTTCCACCCTATCAATTTCAATTGGATTTGTTGAATCTGAAGAAATTTCAATATCTAACTTTCCGTCTCCATCCTTGTCTTTAGGCTCACACTCAAGCATTATGACTTTAACTAGGTCTTGAACTTTTTTCCCTATAGAGTTCAATTGTGACCCGTAATCATTCTCGCAAACACTGCCAATGATTCCCTTTGTTATATTTGAAAGAAAACTATAAACCTTCCCATAATTTTCATTATTGTTCATTTTCAAACAGATCTCATCCCCATCTTTTACAATAATGGAATGAAACTGGAACTTTTTGTCTCCCCAATTTGTTGCCAGATATTTCATTAGCTCGCCTGGTTTATTCTTTTTATTTATCACAGGTTTCCCCAGATCATCTTCCCATGGAGATTCATCTGCATCACTGATAACAATCACATTAAAAGTACTCCCAGCTCGCAACAGCTTGCTTGTTCTTTTTAGATCTCTTTCAAGGAATCGGTACGTTGCAAAAATTCCTTGCTCATAAATAGAACCAAGTTCCGTTCTTTGAATCGTTTCTCCAAAAGCCTGCTCGACTGCACTTTTCTCCATCTTTGAATTAAGGATATAGGTACTTAGGGAATTAAATTTCAAAAGTTTTCCATCACTAGTTAGAGAATAGGGATCATCCACGTCTGTTGTCACGATACCCATTTGCCAGTCAAGTCCATTGATAGAATTGATAAATGTAGAAACTCTTTCTGCCATATTTTTTTGTTCAAACTTCATCGATACAGAGTTGTCCACAACGAAAAGAATATCTACCTTTTCAGGTGCATTCACTTTTAAACTCAAAGATTTTTTTTCAAAGCTTTTAGGAACTGGAGGATTCACGACTACTGGTGGAGGCACCACTGGAGGTGTGACCACCACTGGGGGAGGAGGAGAAGGAGTCGCGACCGGTGGGGATACTGTTGCTGGAGGAACGACTGTTGCTGGAGGAGGTGACACAGCAGGAGGAGGTGACACAGCAGGAGGAGGTGACACAGCAGGAGGAGGTGACACAGCAGGAGGAACGACAACCGGTATAGTTGCCCCAGGACCAGGAAGAGGTTCTGGATCTGAATGGGGCGATCCAGAAGAAGAATTATCATCAGCATTAATGGTCGTATTATTTTTTTTTAATTCAATATCTCCTCGTTGCCCGCAATTGTTAAAAGCTAAATTAAGGAAGACAAATAGAACTGTTATTTTGGCTAGTCTTATATTTTTTGTTTTCATACCTAGCTCGTCGGAAGGTAGAGCCAAAACATGACTAAAATTGGATAAAAATCAGAAATGCTAGACCATAGGCTTGCTTTTAAATACCTTTTTAATCCTTAAGTCTGGTTTATTCTGAACAATAGATATCAGCTCATTCTGAAAATGACAGAATATAAACTCTGCATTCACATTTAAATTGAGAAGTCTACTTTTCAAATCATAGCTCAAAAGTCCATTTTCCATAGGCACAATGTCTTGAGGACTTAGGTTATAGATATAAAAAGATTGTACGAGTTCTTTTTGTTCAATGTAAGATTTGGGTTTTAGGTTTTTTCCTAGGTCATTTTCGATTTCCAATAAACTTTGCGATCTATCTATTGTGTATTTATCAATGGCTTCTCTTTTTAGATTTACTAAAGTGGCTCCCACGTTTAGCCGCTCACCCAATTGAAATATCCAGCTACGAATATAGCTACCCTTGCTACACCAAAGATCCAAACTTACACGAGGCGAACGGACCTTTATATTATCTAAATCCCAAAAATTCATCGCCTTTTTGGGACCTAAAAAACTTTCCACTTCTAGTTCCTTTTTCTCTCTAGCCACTTCATACAATTTGACGCCATTTATTTTTTTTGCCGAGTACATTGGAATTTCAAATTCTTGAGGCCCCTGAAGACTTAACACACTCAACCTGATCATTTCTTCATTCAAAGAATCTATTGAATTTTGTTTTAAGATTTTTCCAGTGATATCCCAGGTATCCGTTTGGCAACCTAGCATCAACTCTAGAGAGTATTTTTTGTTCTCATTTCCCAGATAAGGTAAGAGTTTCACTGAAGGGCCTACAAGACACATTAAAAGACCCGTCGCCATAGGGTCCAATGTTCCCGTATGACCTATTTGTTTATCTTTGATTAACTTTCGAAGTTTAAAAACCACATCATGAGAGGTCATTCCCTGTTCTTTATGAATGAGAAAAGCTCCATTAAATATTCCAGGCATTAAGGCTATTCTTCATCATTTTTAGTAGAAATTTGAGTCAAGATTTTATCGACTTGAATGACCTTATCGACGCTTTCATCATGATAAAATCTTAATTTTGGCACATATCTTAGCTTTAACTCCTTAGAAATTTTATCTTGAAATTCAAAAGCATACTGATTCAGGAGCTCTGCCACTTCCTCCGAGGAAGAAATTTCTTCAGTCTCAACTTTCTCAATTCTTGGCCTTAGAGAATCCAGTTCTTCTTTATTCCACTTAGGCAAAGTTGAAATATAAACCTTAGCACTTCGTAAATCTGCAGCCATCATCACTTTGGTCACATTAACAAATAAGCCCAGCGGTTGAGAAAAACCATGTATGAGATACATCCCCAAAACTGACTGAACTTCTTTTTCTACCCTTTGCACACGCCGATTATCGTTGGTGTTTTTCATACAAACTGAACCCTTAAGCATTTAGCTCTGCAGTCAATTCCCTAGCCACTTCTTCTTTAATAAAAGCTTCAATTTGATCACCGATTTTAACATCATTAAAGTTTTCAATACCCACGCCGCACTCAAAACCTTGAGCCACTTCCTTAGCATCATCTTTGAATCGTTTTAATGAAGCCAATTTCCCTTCGTAAACTATCTTTCCATCCCTGATAAGGCGAACTGAATTAGACCTTTGGACTTTTCCATCAATAACAAAACAACCTGCAATCGTTCCAAGTTTAGGAACATTGAAAATATTTCTAACCTCAACTCGACCCATCACCTTTTCAACAACATCTGGAGTCAACATTCCTGTCATGGCTTTTTTAATATCGTCCATTAACTCATAAACAATGGAATAGGTTCTGATTTCAATTCCAAATTGTTTCGCTTTGCTTTGCGCTCCTGTATCAGGCCTTACATTAAAGCCGATAATAATACCTTTTGAGGTATTTGCCAGTAAAACGTCTGACTCGCTGATGCCACCAACTCCTGCATGTAACACTCTGGTTTTAACTTCTTTTGTAGAAGCCTTAGCTAACATTCCTAAAATGGCCTCTAAAGACCCATGAACATCGGCTTTTAAAATAATCGCCAGTTCCTTCACATCACCTTTATTAACCTTAGAAAAAATATCTTCTAATGTTAATTTAGCTTTTCCAGATTGAGTCAACTTATCCGCATGTTCTTTTCTTATCGCAGCTACTTTTTCAGCTTGAACTTCACTTTCTACAACGTCAAATCTGTCACCAGCTGATGGGGTTGTCTCCAAACCCAAAACTTCCACTGGCAAACCCGGGCCCATAGATTCGACTCGTTCGCCACGGTCGTTCATCAAACTCTTAATTTTTCCTTTAACCAAACCTGCAACAATGAATTGGCCCACTTTTACAGATCCATCTTTAACTAGAAGAGTCGCCACCGGACCCTTTCCTTTTTCCAGCTTAGATTCGATGACAATACCTGTACCTGAACGCAAAGGATTGGCCTTAAGTTCCTGCATTTCCGCAACCAAAGTAATTTGCTCTAGTAACTCCTTGATGCCTTCTTTTTTCAACGCAGACACTGGACAAAAAATAGTAGTACCACCCCATTCCTCCGGAACGAGTTCAAATTCTGTTAACTGCTGCTTGATTCTTTCAGGATTAGCTCCAGGTTTGTCCATTTTATTTATGGCCACAATGATGGGCACATTTGCTGCTTTTGCATGATTGATAGCTTCGGCAGTTTGAGGCATCAATCCATCATCCGCTGCAACGACAATAATGGCAATATCTGTGGCGTTGGCTCCCCTGGCTCTCATTGCCGTGAAGGCCTCATGTCCTGGAGTATCTAAAAAGGTAATGGTTTTTCCATCTTCTAGTTTCACATTATAAGCCCCAATGTGCTGAGTGATCCCACCCGCCTCACCTGAAGCCACATTGGCCTTCCTGATAACATCAAGCAAAGATGTTTTTCCGTGATCAACATGCCCCATGACCGTGACCACTGGAGGCCTGAACACCTTTTCTGCATTCATTTCTCCAAAAGCAGTTTCTCCTAAAAATTCATCCGCAGTTCTCAGAACATTTTGAGCTTCCCATCCAAATTCGGGAACAATCAAAGCGATGGTATCAAAGTCAAGCTCTGTACTCATGCTGGCCATCACTCCACTAGTCATTAGGGCTTTAGTTAATTGTGGAGCTTTGATTCCTAACTCATTGCAAACGTCAGATAATTTCATCGAACCATAAACTTTTAAAATTCTTTTCGAGGCTTTTGGTGTTGTAATTTGTGTTTGCAGGGCTTGTCTTTCAAGGGTTCCTTTTTTCTTCTTTGGTTGAAATACCATTTCCCGTTTTCTAAATTCAACAGCATTAAACTCTTTAATCTCTTCTAACTCTTTTTCTTTTGGAGTCAGAGTCGGAGCTGCCCCTTCAAGTTTTTTGCTCTTTTTATCAAAATTCTTTTTACCCTTTTGATCGTCAGAATAATCTTCAATGATTGGCGCCGCTGGAGCCGCAACAAAACCAGCTCGGAGGCCTCTGTTTTGAACCCCTCCTGGCCTTGGCGCTGAAGAGGGTCTAACTCCACCACCACCGGGGATAAAACCGCCTGTTGAGCGATTAACAAAACCCTCTGGTCGGTACTCCCTTGGACCCGAACCTCCACCATATTGGCCACCTGAAGATGGCGGGGCCTGCACCCTCGATAGGTCCATTCTTCCAACAATATTCCGCTTGGGTTGCATGGGCGTTGAATTTGAAGAAACTCCACTGGCCCCAACAGAAACTTCTTTTTTTCTCGCCACGGGAACGGATGAACCTGGCACCGCAGCTGAGCCTGTCACTGAAGTCTTAGCTTCCACTTTAGGTTCTGCTTTAGGTTCTGCTTTAATTTCCGCTTTAACTTCCACACTTGGCTCAACAACAGATTCTGCTTTCAAATCAGAAGGTGTCTCTTTTTTAGGTTCAACCTTTTTAAGTTCAACTCTTGCTTCGATCTTATGATCTTTTTTAATTTCAGCAGTTAGCTCCGCTTTAGGTTCAGCCTTCATTTCCATTTGTTTTTCGGCAGGCTTGATTTTACTTGAATTAACAACCTCTGGAAATGGAGAGGTCACAGGTATTTTTTCATTTTCAAATTCAGGTTCAAGCTCACTCACTTCTGGTTTTGGAGTTACTTTTTTGATAATCCTTGCCGCTCCTGGCTTTGCTGGAGGTAACAACTCTTCTTCCGAATCCTTTGATTTCCTTCTGACCACTGTGGATTTTCCATGAATATCTTTTGAAGTATCTGGCTCCACTTCAGTCACTTTTTTGGGAGTCACCTTACGAGTGGTTACTTTTTTAGGTTTATCCTCTGATTTCTTATCGTTGCCACGAAGTTTTAATCTGATTTGTTCTAAGACTTCTGGATCAAGTTCAGCCATATGACTTTTAACAGGAAAATGCCACTCACGGATTTTGTCCATAAGCGCCAGTGGAGTCATACCGATCTCTTTAGCAAACTCAAATACTTTTGGATTGGCCACGAATATTTATCCTTCCCTTTATACAGTAGTTCTAAAAACGACTTATTTACTCTTCTTTTTGAAGTTTTTGTAATTCTTCTTTTAATCTTTGATCAGCTTGTTCTTTTGCTGATGCATTTGGTTTAGTTTCTTTACTTACCTGTGCTGGTTTAGGCACAGGCGTACCCTCTTTTTCATATTTTTCAATAAGATCTTTGGCCGACTGAATCAGTTTGTCAGCTTTTTCTGGATCTTCATAGCCAGGAATACCCATCACTTCTTGAGTGGCTGCTGAGCACAAGGCTTGAAATGAGCCAAATCCAGATTGAAAAATATTTTGCGCCATTGTTTGAGTCATTCCAGGAATCAACATCAAATTGAAAATAGCTTCCGCTGTTCTTGATGAAGCCACCGCATCGGAAATAATATCAATTCTCCAGCCTGTAAGTTTGGCCGCTAACCTCACATTCACGCCTCTTTTTCCAATCGCTAAACTCAATTGAGTATCTGGAACGACAATTTCAATTTCTTTATTTGTCTCATCTAAAAAAACTCTGGATATCTCTGCTGGAGCTAAAGCATTGCAAACAAATCTGGTAATGTCTTCATTCCAAGGAACAATATCAATTTTTTCACCTTTTAGCTCTTGCACTATATTCTGAACTCGACTCCCTTTCATCCCAACGCAAGCTCCGACAGGATCCACAGATGAATCATTGGATCGAACAGCAATCTTGGCTCTCACTCCAGGCTCTCTCGCTGCCGATAAAATCTCGACAATTCCATCATAGATTTCGGGAACTTCCATTTCAAAAAGCTTAATAAGATACTCTTCGCTCGCCCTTGACATAATAATTTGTGGTCCTTTGGTTGTTTGACGGACTTCCATCAAAAACCCTTGGATCCTATCTCCTGGCTTATACTGCTCACCTGGAATTTGTTCTCGAGGAGGGATATGGGCCTCTGTTCGCCCGAGGTCCACGATCAAAGAACCTCTCTCTACTCTACGAGCAATACCTGAAGCGACTTCCCCTTTTCGCTGTTCAAACTCACTAAAAATAATATCGCGCTCAGCATCCCGCACTTTTTGCAAAATAATTTGCTTAGCTGTTTGCGCAGCTATCCGACCTAAATCACCCACTTCCATTTTAATTCCAATGGAATCATTAAGCTGAGCTTGAGGATCCAATTTTTTTGCTTCTTCTAGAGGAATTTCAACTTCTTCATCAATAAACTTTTCTTTTTCAACAACTTCTTTAAATTCAAATAATTCGACTTCCCCAGAATCTTCATTATAACTGGCTTCGATTTCTCTATAGGTTCCAAATTTCTTTCTGGCCGCCGTTAACAAGGCATCACAAACAGCATCCACAACAATTTGTTTTTCAATACCCTTATCTTTTCCAACGGCTTCAATAACTTTTGATAAATCAGTAAAAATATTTTCTGCCATAGTTCCTCTTCCTAATTTTCTATTTATGTTTTTTCTTATTATTTTTTTCTAATTCAAAAACGACTTTGGCTTTTTCTACAGCTTCCAAGGGGATCTTCAACTCCCCCTCAGGAATTGTAAAAAAAAGCATTTTATCTACGTAGGCACTTAACAGGTGCTCTACAGTTTTTGTTTTTTTCCAACGATCAAACTCAACACCCACATTTTCTAAGGCTGTATTCGTTTTAATTCTAACTTTTTTTCCAACCGCCTTTTTAAAATGCCACTCTTTTTTAAGTACGCGTTCTAATCCAGGAGTGGATACTTCAAGCTGATAATGCTCCCCTGGTATTATATTTTCGACATCTAAAATTAAACTCAACCCCTTAGAAACATTTTCACAATCTTGAATACTCGCTTGTGGTTCTCGATCTATATAGATTCTCAAAACTCTTGAGGAAAACTCAATATCATAAAGGACACACCCTTCTCTAATGGCTATATCTGAGGCTAAATGTTCAACTTTTTTAAGCCAGCCCTTGTGTTCATGGCTTTCCATTGTATCGTCTATGGTAACGTCTATGACTTCATCTGTAGTTTCATCTGTGATTTCAGCTAAGAATTTATTTGTTATTTCATTTTCAAAATTATCGGACATTGAGACCCCAAAAAATAAAAAAGTGGGTATTTACCCACTCCGTCATATGTCCTAACAAAAGTTTTGGCTATAATCAAGCCGTAAACATCTATATCTTATTATAGACATAGATGAGGGCATGCCCTCCATCTGGATAGTACTTTTTTCTTTTTGCATTTTTGTGAAAACCAACTCTTTCATACAGTCTGATGGCTCCTTGATTTTTTTCATGCACCTCCAGCCACCACTGCTTAATGTGACGGTTCGTGTCAAGCAAGGTGCTTAAGGTTTGAAAAACGACTTCTGTCGGAGTTCCTTTGGTTTTCATTACTATATAAATTTCGGCTTCTGGTGGAATTTCTTTGTATAAAACAAGTACTTTCAGAATGTCGTCTTTACAAGAAAACCCAAAGAGAGTGCCAGTCTCATTTTTCAACTCACCCATAATCTGAGTCGTCGTCCAATTAAAACCAAGCAATTTCTGATCGCCCCAACTGGCTAGCAAGTTTTTAACATCCTCTTTCGAATTTGGCTCATGAGATATTTTGTACGAGCCAAGATATTGAGAAGTATTATGTTTCACTTGTGGAAATTATCCTTAATGAGAATAGTTTTTGACCTTATATTTTTTCTTAATAACTTCAAACCAGACTGTTAATCTTTCTTCCAACTGTTGTTGGGTTAAGAATGTCCTAATATTTTCTTTAAATTGAGAGAAGGCTATTTGACCAAATTTGAGTCTATTTTTTTCAAAATATTCTTTAGCTTCTTGGTCAGAAATAAATCCCTTCATTGAATCAGACTTTATTTTAATAAATTTTTTTGCGATGATCTTTCTTTTTAGAAATTTCTCAAATTCCATTTGTGAAACCTGAAGTCTTTTCCAATCAGAATTATTTATTGTTTTTTTTGTAATTCTTTCTGAAACTTCTTTAAATTCTTCTTCGCTGATTTGAGTCATTTCAAAAACCAAGGATTCATTCCAAACAACAATCTCTAGTAAAACTTGAGTGATCTCTGAAAAAAATTTCGCATCGTCAATAGCAATAAGTTTTAACTCCTTATCTGCCCCTAATGCTTTTTCTAGTAAATTAACTATTTGAACTTCTCTTGAGGTGACAATTTGATCGCCAGCAACTCCGACTATTTTAGAAAGCACCATGGGAGGTGCTTCTATTATTTTAGCATTATTTAAGTTTATTTTTTCAGGTTGAGACGACTGAATCTCCTCAGTTTGAGCCCCCTGAGCTAAACAAAAAAACAAACAAAAACCTATAACACGCATCCCATAACCAAGACAATTACCTTCCATGATTAAAGACTATCAAGACCTGCAGCAAAGGCCAATGAATTTCTTAAAACCCAACCTTAGCGCTCACACTAAATAAAGAAGCATTTAATTGCTCCAAAGGAGTCCCATAATAAGGTTGATAAACAAATGCCGAATTATCTTTTCTTGAATATATGTTAAAGAGATACCGATAATCCACACCTAAAGAAAATTTGTGATTAAATACAATGTCAGCACCAACGTTGAGACCAAAATCTACCGCATGGGAATTTGTACTTTCACTATTATTGTTATAATAACCATTGTTGTAATAGTTGTTATAACCGTAATTATTGTTACTCCAAGCATAGGTTCTGTAATTATATTGCATCAGCCCACCCAAAAATGGTTTCACCATCCCAGTGAACATAAAGTATTTTAAACCCAAAGAAGCTGCGTATTGGTTTACATCCATATTAGGAGCTGTAAATCCATTAGTGTAAACCGGAATCATATTATAATTCGAAAAAATTAAAGAACCTTCCACGGCATAGGTCTCATCATATTTAGTTCCAAAAGTAGCGCCTAAGGAATAATTACCACGTACGTTGCTAGCATCTGGATAATCTGGAAACCCTACCAAAGCCGTGAAATATTTTCGCTCTATGGAAGTTACCTCTGCTTCTTGCTCTGCCTTAAGAGCCGATTGAATCTCGTTCTTAATCGTCTCTCGTGATAAGCTTTCGTGGTCTTCTTTGTCTGAGCTAGCTACCACAGGGACCGGAGTTGGCTGGACAATTTGCACAGGAATAGGTTGAATCGCTGCCGGTGACTGCTGTACCTGTTGAGACAAGGGAGATGGCTGCTGCTGCGAGTTTAGTGTTTGTTGCTGGTTGCCAAGCTGCTCGAATTTACTTCCGAATAAAACGTCAGCCCGTCGTTTTTCATCTTCCAAACGAGAAGTTTCTAATTTTTCAACTATCTTCGTCTCTGTCTGAGCTTCTGCATCTACCCTGGATTTCCTCATTTGCTCTGCCTTGGATTCAACTAAAGGAGAAGCTTCGACAAAAGTTGTGGGTTGTTTTTGAACTATTGTACTTTGTGATTGCTGGGACTCATTATTGTTCGATGCCACAGCTGATGAAGAAGGTGTGGCTTGATTGACAATATAAATTGGCTGTGGGGCCTGAATATTTTGAGTAGGAACTGTTTGTCTTCTTTGAGTTGATACGCTTCTCGAACCATCCCGGTGTTGTTTGTTTTTTACCGGCTCGGCGTACAACTGATCTAATTCAGAATCCACTTCGTTATCTAATGCCGAGCCCTGCCCAAAACCCACCCCTGGGAATATGAAAAGGACCGCAAGGATAAATAAAAACTTCATAAAAACTCCTCGAGGTTAATTTTTCTTCCGTTTTGCATAACAGCAATCTTTGCGCCAATAAGTTTCAAAAGCCTTTAATTTTATTAACTTATTGAATTAAATAATCTTTCAATGTTATTGGCTCAATTTCAAGATGACCCTACTAGATAAAAAGGTGAGGGAATTTAAGGCGCACCATGAAAATATTTCTTGAATTGCCTATTTGATTTTTGTACAAAGGTGCTTACTTTAATTTTCGTCTTTATCCTACGGCCCTGTGGTGGAATTGGTAGACGCGCTGGACTCAAAATCCAGTATTCGCAAGAATGTGGGAGTTCGATTCTCCCCGGGGCCACCATTTTAAACTTCTAAACAATTACTTTTAAAATCTTCGTATTCACCTAAATTTTTAACTGAACAAAAACGATAACGATATCGCCTATCAATCATTCGTCTCGTTCAGAATCTTTAGAGAAATACCGATTATGAATCCGATGCCGAACACTTCTCAGCGAATCAATTTTACTATCAAATACCCTGACTTTAAGGGCCGAAATACATTCACCCTTTTAAAAGTCATTCATTATAGCGATGGCACGTCCAAAAAAGGCCGAGATCCAGAATTGAAGAATGGCGCCAGATATTCTGCGCGCCGTCCTTTTCTCAATCAAGGGTCACTCGGTCAAAAAGATTCTATTTACGTTTACAAGAAAATTGCTCGCCTCTAAAAGTAGCTACAATTGAGGTAATTTTTTCATCAATTACCAAAACAGTATCTCCCTCTTCGTGAACAAATGAAATTCTCAAACCACCAAAGATAGGTGTAACTTTGCCCGTTGTACTATCAATATTAGCAATTTCTTTACCTTGTTTATTTGTAACGACTATCTCTCCGTATTTCGTAGATGCCGCTAATTGTTTGCCTGAGGGGCTTACACAGCCATAGCTGTTAGCAACACGATTGTCAGCTCTCACAAAGAACGCTGCGGTTAAAATGAAAAAAATCATTTTCATAAAATCTCCAGTTATTTTGGTTAAGTTTCTTATCAAATCTAGAGTATACTTATACCAAGTCTTTAAAATTGTAGTTATGTACAAAAATATGGCATAAAGAAACTTCCATATTCACGCCTAGGATGGGTCCAAAATCCAATCTTAAACGGCTTAATTTTGGTTTTAGGTTGTGAGCCTTTTAATCAGCCTACTGCCGCTGACTAAAACTTAGGGCTTAAATGAGCGAGTGGTACACTCTTCGCCTTTTAAAAACCTATAAGCGATTTTAAAACCGGTCCTGGCCAAAAGCTTCATCTGGGGGGACCAAATGAGCATTTAAAACCATTACTTTTTATTCGCCTTGATTAATTCAAAACAGAAAGCAAAAAAGACGCTTTTTGTTTACCAATGTAAATTCAAAATTGGCCTTTAACGTGCGGTCGTGGCTTTTGTTTTTGTCCGTGATTTTTTCTTATCCCGTTGCCGAGCTTTGGGGCCGAACATTGACAGGGAAACAATTTTTAGAAATGTGCGGAGCCTTTATTCTCATTGTTGGCGTGGATTTTTTAAGCGTGTGGATAAAGGCTTATCCCGAATAAAAGGAAATGGAACGAATTGAGCGGGAAGCATTTGGCCGCAGAAAAAGTCGTTAAGTCAATTCTTTGATTGTCGCCAATCATATTACTATAAGGAGGTGCTCATGGAAAACATAGTCTTAAAACCTAATCAAATTAAATCCCACAGTTGCTGAAACTCTCTTCTGTTTGGAACCAGATCTTAGCCGTTAATCAAGTTGTTGATAATGGGTTCAGAGACCTAATATCTGACAAAAGTATCCAAGCCCAGATAAAGATCCGTCAGTCAGTCGATGTAACATCATCTTGCAATGGAAGAATATTGATCAATCGCAAGCGATTGAAACCCCATAGTCCAAAAACGGCTCACTCCAACCCGGACCTATCAAGAATCGGCTTCTAAATAAATCAAAAAATATTGCAGTAACAACAAATTGAGTCACGCATAACTCTGGCCTTCGTTCGGGCCGACTCTCGATCAATTCCTATATCTTTTGGTGCAATTTTTGAAATAAGTTTTTGCATGAACAAGAATGGTATTAAGAAAAGCATTATATTAAGTTTAATTGCACTAAGTTTGTACAAAGATTGTGCAGTTGCACAACAAAGTTGTGCAACCTTATATCTAAGATCTCAAGATGAAACAGCTATTAACTTGGCAATACGCTCAGTCACTAACGCAGACCGATTTGATCGTATGTTTGAAGCCGACGTAGGAACAACGCCAAAGAATATATTGCGGAATTATATTGAAGAAAATAGTGGCGCGGGTGTGATCAATAAAAGGTTAGAACAAGGAAGATACTCTGTGGCGTTAATGGCACCTCAAAAATATCTTAGATCTATATTAACCTCTGGATTTAAAAATTTTCACGAAACGGGTTACAGCGAAGGACTTGAAAATTTAAGTGTTAGAAAATCGGTCGAAATGAGTTTGTCTGGATTATCTGAAGTTGTTTATCAAGGAATCAAACCCGATGAAAAGCCTATTTATGCCATGCTTTGGCCTGATTTAAATAGTAAGGATAGACATGCCACTAAACCTGAATATGGTGATATCGTATTTATTTTAAAAAAGGCAAATATCCTTAATCGCACAACTTGGTCACCTTTAGACAGTTTTGATTTGGTTCGCGATCAACATCACTCAAGAATTTACGCTGGTGAGATTATTTATAGCGATAAATTGCGATGGTATCAGCGGTTTATTCCAATGGCCAGGTTTCCGCTAGCAACGATTTTCACGCATGAATATGATAAAGTTTCTATGTCCACAAGACCGTTAAACAGATCATACCTTCCAAAACAAATTTCTGTAGCTGATAAAGTTCTTTGGTTCGTACGACCAACGAGAGCAAACAGTTACCTTGAATTTCAAATTTGGGGGTCAGTAAAGGCAGAAGACATAGAAGCTATAGTTTTTCTGCAAAAACCACCAAACGAGGAGAGCGTGAAAGATTTAAAAAAGCTCGGGATCAAAATTTTTAATGGCCAGAGTGGGCAACGAGTACTTTGGGATGTGTCCATGTAACCCTTGTATAATAGTCAGTTAAGAATAAGAAACTTTAGCTTTTAATTACTGGAATTTATTTCTGTCTCGATTTGTAGGACCTTTTGGCCCGGCATTGAGACTACTGCTAAAAAAATTTAAATCAATATTTGAAAACTGCAAAGATCAGAAGGGCTGATTATTTCAAGTCAGCCCTTACCAATCAAACAAGTGACATCGATGCACCTAAATTCTCTAGTTCCACAGAGTCTAAAATCAAATTAAACAACTTTTAAGGATTAATCGTCATCAAAAAATCCAAATAAAGAAAAAACTCCGCACTAGTCTAAGTGCATTTCAATACAGCAAAAAACCATCAATTCAGTGCAATCATGATCCCTCGAAAGTGGCTACTATAAAAATGTATTGCGGACAACTTCTCCGATTCCCTAGCCACAATTATGGCAATTCCAAGAGCGAAAACTATTCTAACAAATTGCACCAATGCCGTGTAACCACTCTTTACTTCGCGTTATTGCAAAATCTAATACTTTGCAATAACGCGAAGTAAAGAGTGGTTACAGTAAAGAGTGGTTACAGTAGATCTCAAAATTAATAAATGTGTTCGACCTCAAACTAGTTTGAAATGACGGAGACGCATTGAACTTTATACTCGAAGTCTTGGTCTACCACAATAGAACCGACGTAGTTTGAACTTATACCGTTCGATACTAATTCGCCCCACTGGTCACCATCTGCGCTATTAAAGCGAATTTTGTTAAAACCTGTATTTATAAAGATGCTTGTTGTCTGAACTCCGCTGGTTCTGGACTTTGTGCCAAAATATATTTTTTCTTGTCCAAAACCACGCACCGGACCGACTAAAGTGATCTTTTGTATACATCTCGATTTTCCCTTGCAGGGGTCAATCGGAATACAATTTACAGAAAGTTGACTCGCTCCAAAACTGAGTTGGGCAATCATTACCAAAATTACTGTTAGTTTTTTCAAGTTTCCTCCTAGTTCATGGGTTTAATAAAAGGGTTGCCATATATGTTTTCTAGACTACACCCAGTCGCATTTGCTCGAACGTACACAATAGCGCGATACTTTGCCTTTAAGGTGCAAAGCAGGTCTACTTGGTATGATTGGCCTACCTGAATAGGTCGGACGTCCTGGGCCGCGCAACGGGCAGCGCTGTATGCAGATAACTTCTCAGTTGCAGCTTTTGCAACTACCCATTCGCAAGAGTATGGTTTAACTACCATATTCTGTCCGAAGGTTTTGAAACTCACTAGGACACAGCTGATAAAAACTCCTATAACTTGTTTCATTGGATTTCCTTCATTTTTTAATTGAGGCATTTATTTGCCTGTTTAATATTGACAATATGTATTAAAGAATTGACTAAATGTCAATTCTTGTAGACATTTTGAAAAAATTAGCCATTATGTAATAATATGCGACAGAAAAAGTATAGACCTCAGGCTCAAGATCTATTTGAGTTGAAAGTGTCTAAGTCCCAGGAACAACAAATAAAAATCATTGAGGCCGCTATTTCATCATTTGCGGTTAAAGGACTTGAAAAAACAACTTACACCTATTTGGCAAAACTCTGTGGGATCAGCCGTCCTTTAATTCATCACTATTTCCCGGCTCTAGAAGACTTATTTCTCTTAACTGCCAGATATGTACGTGAAACTCTACTGAAGTTAGCTATCGATGAAATGCAAAAAAATGATTTGAAAGACCCTGTTGCGCAACTAAATGGATACTCTCGAGGATGTTTAAATTGGGTAAGGGACTATCCTCATCAATGTAGTTTTTGGTTTCTTTATTATTATCAGTCCAGTCGATCAAGTTTGGCTCGTAAGGAAAATACGGAACTCGTTACGGCTGGCCACAATCGAATTACTTCCCTATTGGAGCAGGGTAACCAATTGGGCATTTGGAAAATTGCAGATTGTACCTATGAAGCTAAGAAGATTCAAGTGCTGGTGACCGGAGTGATGGTTTCGTGTATGACAGAAGATGGGTATCTTTCTTTGGAAAAAGCAGCCGACATTTTTTTTGACTATTTTCAAAAAATGAAAATTAAAACTAAATAGTCTATTTTCCTACGGAAACTAGGCGGTCGCTCAGGCGTTCAAAAAATGAGTTTCGGTATGAAATTTGCTCAAACTCATCAAAATATTGAAACATTTTATCCAACTCAGGTTCACTTATTCTTAGTCTGAAGCGGTTCAATAGTGCTTTCGATAATGTTTGACCATTTCCCATTAGCACATTCCAGTTCTCTGAGGTCGGATTTCCTGAACCTAATTTATCTGGAGTAATTTGCTCATGCAGCCCAAATCCAAGCGATTGATAAAATCTATCTGACGAGCTGCCTTCGCTAGCGTAAGTTCCTATGCGTGTGGCGGGCCCTGCAGCGCCCGCTTCTTTTCGTACTAGGCGTGCAATGTGAAAATAGAGTGCGGGTGCTGTTAAGCCGCGCAAGCCCGGCGGAAGATCGCGATCAGGAATCATGGCAAAATTCCCGGGCTCGATGAAAAATCCTAAATCTTTTTCACCTAAAGGGAGTCGATTTACGTCGTCTAGTCGTTCACGGGAGTATGTGCGACCCAATACTTTTTCAAATGGGGCTGGAATCGATAATAAGCCATCTTGAGTTGAAGCTACCGTCGTTGATGCGATGTCTGATGCTGGGACGTTAATTTCGTTTTGCGAAAATACGTTTTTCCAGACATCAGGTCGCCAATTGGGAATACCAAAGGAAAGTGATTTTTCACTCGGATTCTCTGCCTGCATTCTGAAACCTGGAAGAAAGTGTTTTTCCGTCGCAAGAAGCGCCCTGGCCAGTTCGTCAATTTTGTCTTGCGGTAGGCCAGCTTCAGCTAAGGAACGGCGAAGGGAATAAGGGGTACTAATTAGTCGAATGCTGCCTATGATACGTCCTTGGCCTCCTTGTTGTCCTTTCTCTCGCACGACAACATAGGTGGATTGCGATGCGTAATTAAATGCAACATAGAATAACTTTTGCAAAAAACTGGGTGGCCAACCTTTATCAGAAATATAGCGTTCAAAAACGAAATTGAGTTGTTCTAAAATAATTTGAATCATGTCACCAGCGCCGCGGCCAATTAGTAAATTAGTTTCCTTTTCTGTTCCATGAAGTTTCTCTTTCTGTCGTAATAGTTTTTGAAGTTTCGGGTCAACGGCTTCAAGTTCGACAGAACTAGTTTTTGATTTAATCAGTGGCCGAATAATTTCAACTTCAAAACTTTCATAGTCATAGACAGTTTTGGCATAACCTTTAGTAGTTATAGTATCGGAGACGAGAACAGATTTTCCGCCACGAGTTGATGATGTTAGGTATGAGCTAACAATAGAAATAGGGAACTCTTCTGATTTTCTATCCACGGGATTTAATAATAGTTCCAATACTTGGCGGTTCGTCAGAGGAACTCGCTTTTTCCCTTCATAAAAGGAACGGCATTCCGACGCATTTGTCCCTAGCGAAAACATCACTAAAAATAAGAATGCCAATATTCGGCAGACATTTGTCGTCAAAAGCATAGCGAAAGACATTTATTCTCCTTAGGAGTTTCCTATGGTCAATAAATGCAATGGGGGGACCTAAGCCAGGAGTCAATTCGGTCGCGCGCTTGAACTCCCAGTCGACTTTCTAAGAAGACCGCAGTTTCTATTGCCACAATTTATTAGTGAGAATCTATAAAATTGGCCAAATCAAATTAAAAGAGACCTCAATAAACGAGTACTTGCTAAGAAACCTAAATGGCTGTTCAATTTTTTTCAATTTAACTAAATGTAAAAATCGACTACAGCACTATTGGATAATCGCTAATAAGATTGGTTAGGAGGCGGTACAATTTTCGCAATAGCAATTAGAGTGAAATCGCTAGGAAACTCTATTCTTTTTATAGTACTTTTTTTAAGCCATCTGGTGCAGGCTTCTAATACTTCAAGCTCTTTTCTAAGTTGCCTTCAATTTTTTTTAAAGGGTCAGCCACTTCAAATTACCCCGCCGTTCCCTAAAGAGAAAGAATCTTTAATCGAATATATCAAAAAAACTGCATCTGCCCCTAGTCTTTCAGGGTATGTTGAGAGCGCAAAAGTCGTTTTTATAGGCGAACACCACCCAAACGAATCATCTAGGAAATACGTAATTTCTCAGCTTGGTGACCTTAAAGAAAAGGGATTCACAGTATTGGCCCTTGAGATGTTTAACTCAAAGAATCAAGAACTTCTAGATCGGTTTTCTAAGAACGAAGCGAGCTCAAAAGATCTTTTGATGTACCTTAAAGCCGAATGGGGATGGAGACCTGAAACCTACGTTGCCCTTCTTGAAGAAGCTAAGAAATTGGGAATGAAATTAGTAGCTATTGATGACCGGACCGGTGGCGATACGCCAGCTAGGGACCAGAATATGGCCCAAGTATTAGCCAAGTTGGTAGTAGAGCAACCAGAAACCAAAATTGTAGTTTTTAGTGGTGGTATTCATGCATCCCTAGAATCTCGGGAACGAATGCATTTCCTCTTCAAAAAGAAAACAGGCTTGCCGACTTTCAGTATAATGATTGATTGGAAAAACGATTTTAATCGAAATGTCGCAGACGGGTTTCCCAACGAATCTGTTTATGCTCTTGTTGGGGATGCCTTCGATAGCTCAGGAATACTTACATCAACATTTGTTCATTTTGATCGAGACCGATACTTTTTTGATGCCTACCTATTTCAACCTTAGCAGATTTAGAATTATTTTGCTCTTTTGCTTTGTACATCAACAAACCTCCCCACATTTTGGTATTTGGTAAAAATTGTTAGCCTGACTTCAGTCCATAACTGTAGGAGGTTTTCATATGAAGTGTTGGGTCTCTGCTGGCAGAGCAGAAAAAAAAC